>CAZTDK010000259.1:0-3035 GCA_964611965.1 uncultured Binatia bacterium (SeqCode)
GTGAACATCAGCAGCGGCACTGCGGATCCAACCATTCTCCGCGGCGGCTACGACACGAATTTCAAGCGCGGGTCCGTGGGGACGAACGCGGTGACGGTCACTGGTACCGGCGGCGCCAATACCACCGGAGTGCTGGTCTCTACATTCGGTGCGGCGCTCCAACAGCTCACCATCAACAGCGGTACGGCCAGTGGTGCCGGCAGCAGCGCCTACGGGTTGAGGGCGGTGAGCACTTCGAATGTAGCGGTGGCGAACTGCAGCATCTCCGCCGGCGCCGCTGTCGGAGGAACCAACGGCTCCACGCCGACCGGCACTCTGACTGCCGGAAGCACCGGAGCCAACGGGAGCGACGGCGGCAATCACCTCATTCCCGCCGGTGCAACCGGCGGCGGCACCGGTGCGAACGCCGGCGGCAACGGCGGCGACGGCGGCGGCACGACAGGCATGGGCGGAGCAAACGGTGGGACCGGCGGCAGCGGCGGCTGCAACAACTGCCGCTCCAATTCCAACTACAGTGGTGCCGGCGGTGCAGGTGGTATGGCCGGCGCGAACGGCGCGACCGGCTCCGCGGGTGCGGCAGGCACGCCTGCTTATGCAGCGACGTACTCACCCACGAGCGCCGGCGCCGGTGGTAGCGGTGCGAACGGTGGCGGCGGCGGCGGTGGTGGCGGCGGCGGCCGGGCGTGCGATGACAGTCTCTGTGCGGGCCAATCGACCGGTGGCGGCTCCGGTGCAAAGGGTGGTGGCGGCGGCCAAGGCGGTGGCGGCGGCACGGCCGGCACCGCGGCTGGAGGTTCCTTCGCCGTTTACAGTTTCAACGCGACGGTCACCATTGACGCCAACACCACGCTCGCTGCCGCCAACGGCGCCACCGGCGGGAACGGCGCGATCGGCCAGACCGGTGCGACCGGCGGCAGCGGCGGCACCGGCGGGAACGGTCATATCGCCGACTGCTGCACCGGTTCGCCCGGTACCGGCGGTGGCGGTGGCGGTCAGAACACCAACGGCGCTGGCGGTGGAGACGGGGCCGCAGGCACGTGCTGCAATGGCGCGTCCGGTGGTGCTGGCGGCGGTGGGGGCGGGGGGAAGGGCGGCACCGGCGGTACGGGAGGCGGCGGCGCGGGCGGCTCGTCTGTGGGAATGCTGTCCAAGGGTTCCGGCGGCATCAGCTTCGGCGGCAGCCTCGCCACTCAAGTCACGATCGGCACGGCCGGTGGCGGCGGCTCGGCCAGCGGCGGCAACGCCGGCACAGCCGGAACCGCTGCCAAAACCCTCGTCGTACCGTAATGACTGAACTGCCGGCGGGGTAAGGCTTGACCCCGCCGGAGTAGGTGACGGGCTTGAAGTGATCCCTCGCCGCTCGCTGCAGCAAGTGTTCCTACCGGACGGCGCGGTCCAGATATACAAGGCGAACAGTCAATGACTCGATGGATCGTACGGGTCGCTGCTGTGCGCCCGCTCGACTTCGTCGGAGACGCCGTCGCCGTCGTAGTCCAAACGGGCGGCGGCCGTGATCTCGATCCGTGCGGGCTCCCACCAGCGCGAAGGTGCGGGTCCATTCGGATAGATTCGGAGCGAATTCACGTTGTTGGAATGGTGCGACCACGCGAGCCCGGTCAGGATTTCAACACGTACACCTGCACCGAATTTTCGGGAGGGACACCCGTCAGATACGGTACCGCGCCAGCCATTGGTTGGCCCACCCTCACAGGTGTCACTTTCGTCGTTGAATCGAGACTTTGCCACGCTCAGGGACCGGGCGTGCCCGGCGTCGGGGTGGGAAACGGGGTCGGGGTCACGACCCGTACGACGATCTGCGCCGTCGGCCCGATGTTGCCTACCACGTCCGCCAGTTGCACGGTAAACAGTGAGTCGCCTTCTGGAAACGCAGCGGTCGCCGACACTTGATCGCAGAACTGCGCCGTCGGCGGGATGGGGCTCAATGTTGAATCGTTCCCGGTGTTATCGAGCGTGCACGGTGTGGCCGGCAGGTGGAACTCAAAGCGACACGCAAAATCCGCCAACGCATCGGTGACAAACTGACTCGGCCCAAAGTCCGGCGGATTGATCGCGGGAATACCGCCGCCGTCCGGCCCGATGTCGCACACCGCCGTACTGCCCCTTCCCATGTTCTGCGTATTCTCAATCTGCAAGTCCGGCGCCTGCACGGCATGACCGCTGTTATCCAGTGCCACGTCGAGGTTCGAACCAACCTTCGCGCCGCTGGTTCCCGGTCTCGCCTCGATGACGAGCAAGACGCGTCCGCCGGTTGCTAAAAACAGTCGCCGACCCTGCGCATCAAAGGCCGGGGTGGGCGAAGGCGTGCCGGCACAAGTACACGACGGCACGTCACACGCAAAGCAACCGTCGGCATTGGCGATGCCGAAAAACGTCACCTGCGGTCCGGCGTTCGGCGGCGTCGGGGGCGGCACCGGCGTTGGACTGTACGTAGTGGTTGGCGTGCGCGTGGTGGTCGGCGTGCGCGTGGCGGTTGGTGTGCGGGTGCTCGTCGTTGTCGGCGGCGGCGTAGGTGTAGGCGAGGGCGAGAACGTCGGCGTCGCAGTCGGCAAATTTGTCGGTGTACGTGTCGATGTCCACGTCGGCGTGTTGGTCGGCGTCCGCGTCGATGTCTGGGCTGGCGTGTTCGTCGGCGTCGGCGTGGGGGACAAGGTCGGTAACGGCGTGGCGGTATTGGTCGGTGTTCGCGTATTGGTCGCGCTCGGCGTCGGCGTTACCGACGGTGTGCCTGTAAACGAGACGGTCGCACTCGCGGTCGCCGTTGGTGACGGTGTACCGGTAGGCGTGCGTGTCGGCGTGGCCGTGCCCGTATTGGTCGGCGGTGGGGTGTCCGTAAATGAGACGGTCGCACTCGCGGTCGCCGTTGGTGACGGTGTGCCGGTAGGCGTGCGTGTCGGCGTGGCCGTGCCCGTATTGGTCGGCGGTGGGGTGTCCGTAAATGAGACGGTCGCACTCGCGGTCGCCGTTGGTGACGGTGTGCCGGTAGGCGTGCGTGTCGGCGTGGCCGTGCCCGTATT
>CAZTDK010000259.1:3135-5258 GCA_964611965.1 uncultured Binatia bacterium (SeqCode)
CGTCGTGGCCGTGTTCGTCGGCGACGGTGTGCCTGTAAGCGAGGCGGTCGCACTCGCGGTCGCCGTTGGTGACGGCGTACGGGTAGGCGTGCGCGTCGGCGCCGTCGTGGCCGTGTTCGTCGGCGACGGTATGCCTGTAAGTGAGGCGGTCACACTGGCGGTCGCCGTTGGTGATGTCCCGGTGGGCGTGCGCGTCGGCGTGGCCGTGCGCGAGGTCGTGGGCGTCGACGAATTGGTGAAGATCGGCGTGGCGCTGGGCGTCACCATGAGGGACGCGGTTGCCGTTGGCGTCCGCGACGCGGTCTGTGTCATTGTGACGCTTGCGGTCCGACTTGGTGTGCCGGTACGGGTCGCCGTCGCTGCGCTGGTCGCGGTCGGCGAGGTGGTCGGCGTTGTGGATTGCGTCAGCGTTTGCGTCGGACTCCGTGTGGGCACGGCACTCGGTGTCACGCTTGCGGTTCCGGTCACCGTCGGCGTGGACGTGACGGTTTCCGTCGGTTCCAACGTTACGGTGCCTGTCGGCGTTGTGGTGGTCATGGGCACTGTGGTGACCGTGGGTGTTGCAGTCTGGCTCGCACTGGTCGCGGTTGCAGTCGACAGCACGGTCGGATTCGGCGTCGGGGTCGACCCCGGTGCCTCTAGCCAACCGATCTCAGCCACGAGATCCGCCGCCGTCACCCGGCCGTCTCCGTTGACGTCCGCCCCGACGCAACTCGCCGGGGTCGTCAGGGCAGCGATCACTGCCGCAAGGTCGGCGCTATTAATCTCGCCATTGCAATCCGCGTCACCGGGCATCGCAGCCGTGGAACGGGCGGCAAGACACATCCCTCCAAGGATGGCAAGCAATAGCCACCGCGCGTTGCGTCTCGTCCACGAACCGGCGCCGCGGGGCGCGACGCTATCCATCACCACGCGATCGGTCCTGTGGGCAGCGCGCTTCGCAAGATCAGTCATGGCATTCCCCACGCTTCGTTTTTCAGGCCAAGTCCGGGAATCGGCACGGGCGTGGCGGCTGGAGTGCCCACCCGCACAACGATCTGGGCGGGTGGTCCGGTATTGCCGGCGACATCGCGCAAGCGCACCGTGAGTATGGAGTCTCCGGGCGGAAGTATCGTCGTCTCCGCCATAAAATCGCAGAACTGGGCCGTCGTCCCGGGTGTAATTGTGCTTGGATCGCCCGACGCATCGGTATACGTGCACGGCGACGACGCGGTGTATGCCTGGAACCGACAGGCGAAGTCATTGAGCGCGTCGGTAACGAAGGAGGCATCGGCCTGAAAGCTTGGGGGATCTACACCCGGAATCCCTCCCCCACCCAAGGAGGTAGGACCGGTGTCACACACCGTCGTGCTGCCGTTGCCCAAGTTCTGGGAACTTTCGATCTGGAGGTCTGGGCGCTGGTCAGCACCGGGTTGCAGCGACGTCCCCACCTTTTGGGTACTGAGCCCGGGCGCACCCTCCACAACGATGACGAACTGCCCAGAGCGCATGCTGAACACCCGCCGTCCATTCTCGATGGCAGCGGTTGGCGTGGGCGTCGTCGCACAACTCTGACTGCAACAAAAGACACAGCCGTCGGCATTCGGGATCGCCCCAACGAAAAGAACCTTCGGCCCCTGACCTGTTGGGGTTGGGGATGGTGCGGTCGTCGCCGTATTGCTCGGTGACGGGGTCGCCGTCGCCGTCACGGTCCGCGTCGGACTCCATGTTAACGTCGCCGTCAATGTTGGGGTAATCGTTGCCGTCGTTGTCGCCGTGCCGGTCGGGGTCGGCACCGTCGGCGTGCGCGTCGGGGTGTTGGTGCGGCTGCTCGTCGGCGTCGGCGTCGAGGTGCTGCTTGCGGTGGCGGTCGGGGTCGGCGTCAGGGTTGGCGTGGCGGTCGCCGACGGGCTGGCCGTGGGCGTGCGCGTCGGGGTGCTGGTGCGGCTGTTCGTCGGCGTCGGCGTCAAGGTGCTGCTTGCGGTGGCGGTCGGGGTCGGCGTCAGGGTTGGCGTGGCGGTCGCCGACGGGCTGGCCGTGGGCGTGCGCGTCGGGGTGCTGGTGCGGCTGTTCGTCGGCGTCGGCGTCAAGGTGCTGCTTGCGGTGGCGGTCGGGGTCGGCGTCAGGGTTGGCGTGGCGGTCGC
>CAZTDK010000259.1:5358-8156 GCA_964611965.1 uncultured Binatia bacterium (SeqCode)
GGGCTGGCCGTGGGCGTGCGCGTCGGGGTGCTGGTGCGGCTGTTCGTCGGCGTCGAGGTCAAGGTGCTGCTTGCGGTGGCGGTCGGGGTTGGCGTCAGGGTTGGCGTGGCGGTCGCCGACGGGCTGGCCGTGGGCGTGCGCGTCGGGGTGCTGGTGCGGCTGTTCGTCGGCGTCGAGGTCAAGGTGCTGCTTGCGGTGGCGGTCGGGGTTGGCGTTAGGGTCGGCGTGGTGGTCGCCGACGGGCTGGCCGTGGGCGTGCGCGTCGGCGTGCGCGTGTGCGTGCTGGTTCCGGTGGCGGTGTTGGTGCGTATCGGTGTCATAGTACGTGTCGGTGTCATTGTAACTGTGACCGTTGCGCTGACCGTCACCGTTGCGGTGAGAGTCGGGACCCACGTTACAGTCGACGTCGCCGGAGGGGTTGGCCGGGGCGTAACACTCGGTGTCGGCGACACTGATGGCATTGGGGACTGGGTCGGCGACACTGACGGCGTGGGGGACTGGGTCGGCGACACTGACGGCGTGAGGGACTGGGTCGGTGTCCCTGACGCCGTGGGGGACTGGGTCGGTGTCCCTGACGCCGTGGGGGACTGGGTCGGTGTCCCTGGGACCGCCGCCGTAGGCGACGGTGTTGTCGTGATTGTCGGCGACGCTGTCAGACTTGGGGTTATCGATTGATTTGGGGACGCGGTGGCCGTCGGGGTTGGCGCCTGGGTTGGCGTCTCCGCTGGCGTTGCAGTGCCAATGTCGGCCGGCGTCAGAGACGGAGCCACCAGCGTAGCAGAAGGTATCATCGTGGGTGTTGGCGGCGTCGACCATATGGAAGCGGTCGGCGTCGCGGTAATGCTCGGCGGCGGCGGGGGCTGCACCGCACCAAGCCACCATACCTCCGCGGGGAGATCCGCCGCCGTCCACGCACCATCGCCGTTCGCATCAGCTTGGCTGCACGTACTCGCTTCGAAGAGCGCGCCAACAACTGCCGCGAGGTCAGCGCTGCGGTTGAGGACACCGTCGCAGTCGGCGTCCCCCGGGAACGATTGCACCGCCCAGAGCGCGGTTGGCACACAGAGTTGTTGGAGCGCCACCAGCAGCAGCAACCTGGCCCTCGTGCGGCTCTTCATGATCGTTGTCGCTGCGCCAGGCTGGGCTATGCGGGGAGGATGCTACCCGCACACGATCGGCGACGCGGGATACTTTTTGCCTACCGCTGCCCAGTCATTTCCCATATTCATCTTGAAGGCGGCGGCTGCCGCACCCATTGAAGACGGTATGCACCACCGCGGTGGTATCGGCGGCAGCGAGCCCGTGGTTGGCCGATTCGGCGTCCTGGCAGTACGCGGGTACGCGCTTGCCCTGCATCCCCGCGGGAGCACGGCGCGCTGACGCCAACCAACTCGGCACCACCGGACACCGCGGAGCGACTGACGATGCGGGCAAACATACCTCAACCAGACGCAGCGTAAGGGTGAATTGTATGCGCCTCCTCAAGGAGTCTTGCAACCGTCTATTTTGAGCTGGCGCACGATAGGAAAGTAAGGTGACACCTGAAACCGACGCCCTCAATGGACACACCTGATGTATGACGCAAGCGTGGCCACTACCAGATCGCGTCCCGGTCCCGAGCATCCGCTCACTCTGGCGCAGTCACACCCAAAGGAAAAGCTCTTTCAATTCAACACGCACCCAATTTCGGGAGGGACGGTTTTCGGGAGGGACAACCGGACGGAATATTGGCGAGGCACAGATCCCCACACGATTCTGCACGCCATTCCGCCACTTCAGATGCGTCCCATCGCACGAGTTCCGAGACGGCTGAATTTTTCTTGCACTGAATTTTTCTTGCCGTTGACAGTATTCCAGGAGCGGCGCTATTCTGCCCCTGGCAAGTCTAGCGCGGAGGGAGGCGGCCATGTTGAAGAAAGCTCTGCTCGTATTCGGACTTCCCCTGATAGCCATCTTGTGCAACGGCATTGTGGCCTGGCGAGTGGGCGGGCTGTCGTACGGCCACTTCACGTGGGAGGCCTTTGCGCAGTCTTATGCGCCGGGACAGCCCTGCGCTACGAGCAGTGAGTGCGCCTCCCTGTTCTGCGTAAGTGGCGTTTGCTGTGCCACCGCCTGCACCGGACCGAACCAGACGTGCACCGCACCCGGGAGCGTCGGCACATGCACGAGTCTTGCCCCCGCCCCGGCTCTGTCCGCACCGCTTATTTCGACGCTCGCGTTTTTGTTGCTTGCGGTCGGGGCCTATGGCCTACGCCGCGCGCTGACCAGAAACCATCGGACTTAGTAACGGGTCGGCACCACGAGCCGCTGTCGGCTTGTCATCCGGCGAGGCAGCGCGTGCCCGGTCCGCGCTTACGAGCAATCGATTCGATAGCACTCGCATTCGGCATCAAAGGCGAACGCAACGCCGTCGTGCGACAAGAGGTCGGGCTGCGACGTATACATCGGATGCCCTCGCCTCCTGTTCTCGGCCAGAAGCTGGGCTCGGCTTGCGGCTGGAACGAAAAAGATATTCACCGTCTCCACGTCCGGTCGTTGGTGCTCGACAAGACGGAGATAGTCCAGGATCGGCACATCAGCGTGGGAACCAATGTATACGGTACCCGGCGGTAATCGACGTAAGATCGCTTCGCCGCGGCGGCGTGCTGACCAATCATTGCTGATATCCACATATCCAAAGTTCGTGATCAGATTGGCGGCGCTCAGGACGAGCAGGACGACTGCGCCACGTGGGACCAGCACCTCCGGCACCCAGCGCGCGAATTGCCAACCCGCCGCGGCCGTGCCACAGGCGACCC
>CAZTDK010000260.1:0-8127 GCA_964611965.1 uncultured Binatia bacterium (SeqCode)
TGCGCGCGACCGTCGGCAGTGTCGTTCGACGCTACCGGGTGCGACTCGCCGAAGCCTTCGGCACGAATACGGGTCGGCGCAATTCCGTGATCGACCAGATAAGCGCGCACGGAATTGGCGCGGCGTTGCGACAGTTTCATGTTGTAGGCATCAGTGCCGATGCTGTCGGTGTGCCCTTCGCAGATCACCGCGATGCCGCTCTGCTCCTTCAGTGTGCGCACAGCTTCATCCAGAACCGGTCTGGCGTCCGGCCGGATGTTGTACTTGTTGAAATCGAAATGCACGCTGCGCAGGACGATCTTCTGCTTGGCTGGCGGAGGCGGAGGCGGTGGCGGCGGTGGTGGTGGTGGTGGCGGTGGTGGCGGCGGCGGAGCCGCCTGCACGAATGAGTATTTCATGCCCACGCCGCCGGTCGCCCAGCGGGCGTCCTTTGGCCCTTGATCGTTGTCCGCATTGAAAGGGAGGCACCCGAAGCACCTCGGCTGCGGCGCCATGTATGCCCGATTCCAACGGCCGAACAAGCCAACGGCGACTTGCTCCGTTATATTGAAATCGACACCGCCGCCTACCGAGAAACCCGGCGCCCATTGATTCAGGCTTCCGCCGAGTCCCTTGAATGCCCCACCTTGCGCGGTCGCGTAGAGGGTTAGGAGGTCACCGATCGGCAAATCGAATCGGGGTCCGACCGTTGCGGCGAAGATCGTGGTGTTCTTCGACGTGTTGTTTCCTTCCCGCTCTGGGAACTGGGTGGTGAAGTGAAACTGGCCCTGCAGTCCGACGTACTTATCGAACATGTAGCCCACGAATGGGTTCCCCGTCATCCCGGTCTCAACGTGAGCCCGATAATTGTCGTTCGTCGGCTCAGACACACCGAGGTCGACGCCGACAAACGGAACGCCCTCGGCGCGTGCACGAGGGGCAAGTGCGAAGCAGCTCAGGGCCAGCAACGCGAGAAGAAACCGTGTTCGGTGCATGTGCAACCTCCTTCGAGCGAATGTTGACCGAGTACTTCCCCCCGGTCGCCCCTCCGGTTTAGCACCCTTTTGAGGCTTGTCCAACCCCCATTGGCGCTTGACCGCTGTGATGTCCATCATGTTTTGCGTGCAGAAGGGTCGCAAGCAAGCAATTTGACGAGGCGCGAGACGCGAGACTGTGGACTAACGGCCTGCGTTTTATCTTGTCTCTTGACGCCGCCCCACCTGCCCAACGCGTATCTTGACTAGAGATCCCCATCCGCGTTGACGTGTGTGCCAACCCCTTACGCAACAACGGATTCGACAGCGCAGACTGCTCAATCCGCGATTACCCCAGACACCGACGCAAGCGCGAGTTTCCGCGATTCCGTCGAGCTGATCGATTGCACGCCTATCGCCCAGACTGCAGAATCAAGTGCAGCGATGGTCCAACGGATACCAGGATGGACAGGATGCCGATGGCGATCCCCGTTGCCAACACGGCAGTCATGACGACAGACCGAGTATTCGTTCCAAATCCGCGTCTCATGGTGGCCTCCTTTCGCGCTCCGTGGTCCCGCATCAAACCGGGGCCGAGGTCAGGAACGTGCAGATCTTTTGCCAGCAACGGCCAAACCGAGAATTCTGCCGCGTCATACCCGGTCTGAGGTAAGTCCCCCAAAGCGGCGTGGGGCATTTCACCCGAGATGACGCCGGCGGGATGTGAAACCTGCGGCCCACGCGCGATGCCGTCCTGGCGCGCACGGCGCAGTCTGATCGCCGTTGCCGTGTTGGTGTGCGGCTGCAGCCTGGTGGCATGCGGCGAAGCCGTTGGGCCGACGGCAATCCCAACCAAAGTTGAACGTGTCAAATTCCGCTCGGACACCACCTACCTGGTGATTGAAGTCCTCGACGATGCCCTGGTCCACTTCGAGATGTCGGCAATGGGTGCGGGACCAGACGCCGCGGTGCCGCTGTATACCACCCCGATGGTGTCGAAGACGGACTACCGCGGACCCAGCCGCTTCACCAACAACGGCGCTGGCATGCTCATGACTGCGGCCTTGCGACTGGACGTCGATCTCAAGAACCTCTGTTTTGCCGTGACCGACACCGCCCGAAAGCCGGCGGCCGCGCTGACAACGATCTGCCCGAGCCGGCTCGGCACCACCGAGCAGTCACTTACTCTCGCAGCGAGCGGGACGCATCACGTCTACGGCCTGGGCGAACATTTCCTCACGCCAGGCGTGGCCAACGGCGATTTGGAAGGGCAGCGCATCGCGCCAGGAAATGCCGCGGGCAACGCGCTGACGTCATTCAATGGCGGCAATACTGGTAATGCCCAGTTCCCGGTAATGTACGCGCTCGGCGCCGCCGGCGAAAACTACGCGCTCTTCCTCGACCACCTGTACGCGCAGGAATGGTCGTTTGCGGACAGCCCGTGGACGGTGCGCACGGGGGGGCGACCAGATCCGCGGATATATCCTGGGCGGTGCCGACCTCCCCTCTTTGCGAAGCGCCTACAGGGAGCTGATTGGCCGCCCGCCGGTCCCACCGCGGAAGCTGCCCAGCAATCTCGAGAACCTGCGTTATCGCTTGCTTCCCTATCTCTATGCTCTGGCGCACCGGGCGCACCTGTACGGCGAGCCCGTGTTCCCGCCACTCGTCCTGTACGTGCAGATCGGCGCGCGCAATGCCACGGCGATATCCATTAGCATTAACGGCGTAGCTCTCACGCACCAACCGACGACGGATGCGTTGGACGCTGCTGACAGCGGGTGGGCCGTCGACGCGAACGGCCTTATCGTCGCCAAGTCCGCGCCTCTCGACGTCCTGACACGCAAGGTGTTTGCGGTACACCTCACCATGCCGTTCGGGAACTCACTCCGGCGCGCTGGCGAAAGACCACCGGCGATCCTTACGACGCCGGGGCGTCATAGCGTGCGAGCACCAGACGCTCCGAGCGGTGCGAGCTGATTTCCGGGCCGCCGCGCGCGATGGCGTGCCAGCGCGGATCGGCGGCGCACGCGTGCGCATCCCAGACACTCTCGGCAACCAAATAGGCCCCGGGGCCGGGCGCCACGCACGGCGCATCGTTGCTCACCGGGTGGACAGCGCCCACATGCCGGCGCAGGTGATACAGGAGCCGAATTTCCGTCTCGTCGTCGACACCGAGGAACGCCAACGGCTGCGTGGGGGCGACCTCCGCCGCGATGCGCTGCGCGAGCGGCCGGAAAGACACCGCCTCACCACGCACAATCGCATCCGAGGAGAACCCCAGCGTCAAACCGAAGGCAAGTACGCCCACCACGCCGAACGCCGCCAGATCGAAACGGCGCCGCCAACTCCAGTACAGAATCAGCTCCGCTCCGATGCCGATCCCCACGATCAAGATGACGACAGAGGTGATGTATTCTCGCAGGAATAGGCGCCACCAATAGGCATATTGCTCCGGCGCCGCGCCAAAATTGCCCAGCCCCATGCGCAACGCGACGAGGCTGGCGATCCCGGCGATGACGAAACCTCCGATGAGCAAGTGCGCTGCCCGCGGAACGCCGCCCTCCCTAGGACCTGCGGTCGGCGCTCTTTCTATGGCCCGCTCCCGTTGGTCGCTATGGACTGCAACGTCCGACAGGCTGCTAGGACCTGCGGTCGGCGTCTCGTCTATGGCCCGCTCCCCGCTTCGGGGAACCTCAGGACCGGATTGGTCGTTGGGTGCTGCCAAGTCCGACAGGTTGCCAGGCACACCGCGCAGCCGCTGCAGCCATGGCGCCAGCCAGCCGGCCAGCAAGATTGCCAACGCCGGGCGTAGCGGCAAGATGTACACCCGTCGCTTCCCCAGGGCCACGGAGAAGAAGATGAACATCACGCTCACCCACACCCAGAGAAAGCGCCGCGCTCGCGCGGGAAGCGCAGACTCGCCTCTGACCGCACCCGGCAGCGCTAGCGTCCACGGCAGGCCGAGCGTCAGCAACGGCTCGATGTAGTACCACACGGGCCACTGGCCCTGCCCGCCCGCCATGCGGCTGGCGTTCTCCGCCAACAGGTGCACGCGCAGAAACGCCAGCCCCTGTTCAAACGTCGCGGCCACATACCACAGGCCAGGCAATACGACCGCCGGGAACAACACGGAGGGCGCAAGCAACGCGCGCCAGCCCGGCTGCGTCGGGACAATCAACGCGGCGATGCCGAAAACCAAGATCGCGAGAACCAAGGCGAGCGGCCCCTTGCCCAACACAGCCAACCCAAAGCACAAACCAGCCAGCCACGCCTCGTACCGCCGCCCCTGCCCTTCGTAGAGACGCCACGCGAACATCAGCGCAACGGTGAGAAAGGCGGAGAAGACCATGTCGACGCGTGAGTCGCGCGCCGCCGTGATGAACTGTGGGGTCGTGATGAGCACGAGCGCCGCCCACAAGGCTGTGGCTCCACCCGCCAGCATGCGTGCAAATCCGTACGTAGCGATCACACACAGGAGCGCCGCGAACGCCGACGGCAGGCGCGCATCCAGCTCGTCCACGCCACTGTGCCGCAGCGCCGCGCTGGCAGCGCCGATCCACGAGAACAGCGGCGGCTTGTCGGGAATGTGCTGGCCGTTGCGCAGCGGCAGCACCCAGCCGCGCCCGTCCATGATGTCCTCGATGATCTGCCCCTGATGCGTGTCGGGGTTGTCACGCCAATCCGCAACACCGAGACGGAACAGGAACACCGCCAGGGCAAGCGACACGATGACGACTACATGTACGATTCCACGGCTCACGGGCGCGTACTCTTGAGAGAGTGAGCGGGATTGTCAAGCCAGGGTGGGGCGGCTTCGACTGGAAGAATTTCTTCCAGCTTCAGGTTCCCCCTCTCCTTCCAGGAGAGGGGTCAGGGGGCGAACTCGCTTCCGCGGCGGCGTGTTCCGAATTGCCGGGCAAGACCTCGCGCAGGCCGAAGGGCGTCCGGGTCATGTGCACGGCGCGATTGGCATCATACAGCGCTTTGTTTGCGGCCCAGACCTCGGGAAGCGAGTACGGCCGCGGATGCTCCAGGTGAAAAACCGGCGCCGTGTACCGCAGCGACAGCGGCATGATACCGGCCGCCTGCAGCCGTTGGCCGAAGTCCGAATCCTCCAACCCGTAGGTGAAGCGCTCGTCGAAGCCGCCGACCTCATAGACATGCTCGGCAAAGGTCGATGAGTTCTCACCGCGCCACGCCAGTGGGCGCTTGACATTGCGATCGAGGAGCACGCGCACGCCCGGCAAGCGGCTGAAGAACAAGCGCCGCGGCTTGCGGACTTCACGCCACCAGAGGCCGATGCGCTCGAAGTCGCCGCGGGCAACGGCCTCGACCGTCAGCGCGTCGGTCAAGCGTTGACTCAGTGAGACCTTGCCGCCGGGCAGATACCGGCGTTGCCGCGCCGCGCGCACATGCGCCGCGATGCAATGCGCCGGAGCAATGCAGTCGCCGTCGAAAAAGATGAGGTAGTTGCCCCTGGCCGCGACGACCGCCTTGTTCAAGATGGCGCACTTGCGAAACCCCTCGTCGGGTTGCCAGATGTGACGCACCGGGAAGGGCGCCGTGCGCGCGTACGCTTCCACGACGGCTGTGGTCTCCGCGCCGCTGCCATCGTCGGCGATCAGGACCTCGAACTCGCGCAGCGTCTGCCGCGCCAGCCCGGCCAGAACCAGTGAGAGGGCGCGCGGGTTGTTGTACGTGCTCACGATGACCGAGAGGCGCAGGCCGAGCGGACCGACAGCGCGCAGCGCGCGCTGCGCGCCGCCGCCATTGGCTGCAGGATCGAGATTCAAGACGAAGCTCCATTCGCCGCCGCCTCGCCAGCACCCTCGGCGTTCGCGAGAGGCGAAGCCTGCCCGGCGCGGATTTGCGCGACCACCGCCGCGCACACCCGCTGCGGTTGGATATCGTCCACGCTCGCTTCCTTCAGGATGATGTTTTGCGCCCCCCGCGGAAACGGACCGGTGCGGTGCGGCTGTGTCGGGCCGAACAATCCAACCAGCCGCACGCCCATCGCACAGGCGACATGCAAGGCGCCATTGTCGTGGGTGACGAACACACTCAGCCGACTCATCAGCGCCGCCATCTCCAAGAGTGACGTCTTGCCGACAAGATCCACCGCATCGGGGACACGACGCACAAACCGCCGCGCCAGGAACTTCTCGTTGCGCGACCCCGTGATGACCACACGCACTCTCGGGTCGACAGCACGCAGCAACTCGACGAGCGCCACATACCGCTCGAGCGGCCAGATGCGGGGATCGGTGTCCCGACGGGCATACCAGAATTTCCAGCCGTGCACCGCGGTGCGCCCGCTCCCGAGATGCAGGCCCACCAATGGCGAGTCCTGCCCCAAAGGGCCGTGCCCCAGCGCGCGCGCCAACGACCCGTTCCCGTTGGTGGATCGACTCGCGGCCATGGCGTTACCAACTTGTTGCAACGAATCTTGCGATGCGCGGGCGAGGTGGCGGTCGATCGCCGCGAAGTCCGCCGGTTGCGGACAGAGCCTGTAGTGACGATCGGCGTCGGTTACCGCACGCCCAAGCAGTGTGCCGACGGACTGCAACAGCGCCTCGGTCCCGTGGGTGTCCGGAGGCGGCGGATTCAGCAGCACCGCCTGCGCCCCAAGACCCTCCAAGTATGGCCGCGCCACATTGTGGTGCAGGCCGATCACCATGTCGTATCGCCGCGCCAACCAGCGCACCTGCCATCTCCAAAAGCAGAGGTGAACCTGACGGATGTCAGGGTTGTGGGCAAAAACGCTCGCTCCACGCGGGCTCATCACCACGACGTCGATCTCCGCGTCGGGAAGGTGGCGCTTCAGCAGCCGGATACCCGCGGTGCAAAAGAGGTTATTGCCGACGTGATTGGTGGTCAGGACGAGAAGACGCTTGCGGGGCAGCATGTCGTCCCTACCGTTGGACAGGAGCCGCCTGCTCCGCTCGTTTGGCTCGCCGCTCCCGCGCCGCCCCGCGCCGCGCCACCCTGGCATCCATCGCACTGCTGTGCTCCACGATCCGGGAACGAACGTCCTCCACAACCGCGGGATCCTCACTGCCGGCGTACGCCGCCGCAAATGCCACCTCTCCGGGACCGCCGCCGCGGAACAGGTCGCGATGCAGCTGGGCAAGGTTCTTCATGCGGCGGCGCCAGGAGATGCGGCGGTAGAGACGCACGCGGTCGAGGTCGACCAACACCGGCTCCTGGCGATCGCGGACAAGCAGCCAGTTCGCGGACCGTGCATCTTGTGGATACACGCCACGCGCATGCATGGTGCGCAGCGCGGTTCCCAGGGTCGTCGCCACGCGGATGCGTTGTGCCTCGGAGAGCTGCAGCCACCCGACATCCGGGGAAACGCCGTCGAGGGCGACCGTCACCAGCCAGCTGCGGCGCTTGAGGAACGCGGCGGGTTCAACCACGGCAACGAGCTGCGGCCCATGCAGCCCGGCGGCCGCGATGCGGTCGATGCCGCGCGCGGCACGCGCCGCGGCCGAGCCCTCCACCAGCGATTGGAGCAGGTGCTTGGCGCGCGATTCGTCGTACGCCTTCACGACGAGCCGCGTCGCCGCGATCGTCACCAACGCGACCGCACGACCGCCGGGCTCCTGCTTCAAGAAGCGGACGTCTTCGCCGCGCAGCAGCGTCTCTGGATCAGCCAGCCCCGCGGCAAACTCATCGTGCCACCCGGCGCCGCGGCGCCGAATGCCATACCGTGCACTCTCCATCGTCTTCACGTGTCCACGCTGCCGCGCTCCCCCTCGTGGCCAAAGACAACAGCTGTCCTCATAGCTGATCGTGGGCCACGCACCAACCAGGGTGAGAACCGAGGAGGGAACGAGGCGTGAACCCCGCTTTCTTGCAATTCCGCAGCGCCGCCGATAGGACGATTCACACCGCCGCCTGCTCACTGGATGCACGCACTGGACGAACAACTTTGGGGGCCACGAGCGCGACTCGGCTGGCTCCTGGGCGCGGCGACGGCAATGCTCCTGATCATGCTCGGGGGCCGCGAGCTGTGGACCCTCGAGGCCCGCTGGGCCGACATCTGCTGGCACATGCTCAACAGCGGCGACTACGTGCACCCCAACCTCGGTGGGACAACCTACTACGACAAGCCACTGCTCTCCTACTGGCTGATGCTCTTCGCGGCCCGACTCATTGGTGGCTTGTCCGT
>CAZTDK010000261.1:0-8092 GCA_964611965.1 uncultured Binatia bacterium (SeqCode)
CTTTCTCACCGGTAGCGTGATCGAAATGACCGGGGGAGCCTAGCTCGCGTTTTTTCGATGTTGCGCCAGCGAATTCTCGAAGACGGCACGGCGCAGTCGACGGTGCCCACGGGAATGGCGCGGCTTGCCTCCGAGGTTCGCCTGCGCTGAAGTTGCCGCGCGCTCCAGGTGGGGCTTCCGCCATCCTTCAAGTTCCGAGCCTTCGACGCGCTCAGCGTTCGGACCAGTGGGGGGACGTTGGGTGCGATAGGTGCGGAGGCATCCTGCCGTACACCTTACGCACCCAACGTCCCTCCGGCTGTCCAATAACTTCCGGTCGACAGTCTTCCTATTGGTGGTACGCTTCGCCGGATGACTGACGCCGATGTGATCGTCGTGGGCTTCCGCTGCACTGGTGCGCCACTGGCGCTGGCCCTGCATCGCGCCGGGGTGAAGGTCATCGCGCTCGAGAAGGATGCCTTCTTCAGCGACCAGCCCATGTCGACCCATGCGATCCAGCCCTACGGCATGAAGATGTTCGATCAGCTCGGGCTCGGCGATCTCGTCCGCGCGCTGGCACCGGCCAACCGCGCCTTCCGCTTCCAGGTGGAAGACAGTTACATGCAGCTGGAACTCGACGGCACCGAGTTGGACTCGAGATCGCCGCGACGTTCAAAGCTCGACCCGGCGTTGCAAAGGGCGGTACTTGCCGCCGGTGTCGACGCGCGCGACAGAACTCGCGTCGTCGGTCTGTTGAAGGACGGCGACCGCGTCACCGGTGTGCGCTGTCGGAACGGCAGCGGCGAATTCGCGCTGCGCGCCACACTGGTCGTGGGTGCCGACGGACGCAATTCCACCATCGCCGAAATGGTCGCTGCCCCGGCCTATCTGGAAGCGACCTCGGCGAACGCGCTCTACTGGAGCTACTTCGAACAAACGCCGGTATTTGCAAATGACCCGCGATACGCCTGGGGAGCGTGCATCCACATTGAGGGACAGGAGGCCCGCGCGGTCTTTCAGACCGACTCCGGATTGCTGCTGATGGCGGGAGGCGGACGGCGGGCGCAAGTGGAAGGCTGGCGGCAGGACCCCACCGCGGCACTCTGGGCACACCTGCGCCGCGGCCGGCTCACGGCGCCGCTGCTGGAAGGGACCACGATGGTCGCCAAGCCCATGGGAGTGCTGTCTTTGCGCTTCTTCATGAAGCAGGCGGTCGGCCCGGGTTGGGCACTCGCCGGCGACGCGGGCCTGCACATCGACCCAACCCCGGGTCTCGGAATCAGCGATGCGGTGCGCGATGCGATCGCGCTCGCTGCCGCCATCGTCGACGGCAGTGAGCAGGCGATGCTGCTCTACTGGCGGCGCCGTGACGCGGATTCGCTCGGTCTCTATCACTTCGCCGGCGAGATGGGCTCGGAGACCTATAACAATGCACTCACCCGGATGGCGTTCAAACGCGCGCAAGGTCATCCGGCCATTCTGCTGCGCATGCGTCAAATGATGGCCCGACAGATCCGTCCGCAGGATCTGTTGCCACCCACTACGATGCTCGGCTGGCTCATCGCCGAGAGCTGCTCGGGAAACTTCGCGCCCTGGTCGGCCTTGGGACGCTCACTGAAGTTTGGCAGACAGGTGATACGCCAGCAGGCGGTGCTCGACCGGGCGCTGGCGAAAGCGGAAGGTGGCGACTTGGATGCCAGCATTCCCTCGCTCGGGCAGTAGCGTCGTCATCACACGCAGTGGAAGGACCCCGTACAACCGGCACGCAGTACGATGTTGAATAGAATACCGATCCACAGATTTTCACAGATTGATACAGAAACTCACCGGGGCAGTACACTGAGCAGCTTGTACTCAGCCGTTGCAATTGCGGCAGAGCCAGCGAGCCAGAAAAACACTCTCCAGGATTCAAAAAAGCCGTCCGTGAACTCGCCTCGAAGCGCCGACAACCAACCAGGCTGGAACCAATATCGCAGTGCCTGCAGAAAATCTTCCCATGATCCACATACACTCCACGCCACGGCCGCATAGGTTGGAAGGTTGAGAACCAGCAAACGAACCGAGCAGCGTTGGATGGGCAACTTGCACCGGTAGCTAGTTCGCCATGACAGCCAACTACCCGCAGGCGGGCGGCTTTACCAGTGCGTCATACACTGACTTGACGCAATAGCCCAAGACGAGGAACTCGCCAATCTCTTCGTCGGTGAACTCGATCGCCTGCAGGCGCTCGCGCAGCCACTGCGGAACCTCCGCCACCTGCCGTGGGGTTGCCTGTACAGCAAACAACGTCTGGCGCATTTCTTCCTCATGCTCGGCGGAAGGCGGCTCAACCTCATGCGCCGACAGCAGTTCGCGCAGCACGATCCACATGCGTTCCTTGGCCGTCCCATATTTCTCGCGCGACGGCATGAGCTCAAGGCGCTCCAACAGCCAGATTCCGAAGCTCAACGGATCAGGGTCGGGGACCGCAGGGTCGTTGCCCACTGTCTTTCACCTCTGCGTGCGCGTGTCGCTTGCGCCGCCTCCTCCAGCTGCAGTCATTCTGCCACAACTTCTGATTCGTGGGTATACACGGTCATGGGAGAAAATGTTCACAGACAAACGCAGCGGCTTATGGGTAGAATCGATCGGTGCAAAGCTGCGCCCATTCGTGGATCACTCGGCCGTGTTTGCAGTGCGCCGTGCCCGCGCCAACGTCACGATACGGATCAAGAGCAACAGCGCCAGGACGACCGCGTAGGTCAGCGGCTCGCGCATGTCCTTCTTGACGCGCCAGGTGAAGTGGATCACGCCGAGCACCGGTGCCACGTATGCGAGCCGGTGCAGTCGCTTCCAGCGCGCGAATCCCAGGCGCTTCACGGCCGCGTTGGTCGACGTGACCGCCAGCGGAACTAGCAGCATCAATGCGGTGAACCCGACGTAGATGAAACGTCGCTTGGTGATGTCCGCAAAGATGGCCCGCCAGTCGAAGGTTTGGTCGAGCGCGACATACGTGAGGAAGTGGAGCGACGCATAGACGAACGCGAGTACGCCGAGCATGCGCCGCAAGCGCAACGGCCAGGTCCAACCGAAGAGTGTCTTGAGCGGCGTGCACATCAGCGCCGCGACCAGGAAGATCAGTGCCACCAGGCCGAGCTGGTTGAGCGCCTGCGAAATCGGGTTGGCGCCCAACTCACCGCGCGCACCGCGAACGACGATGGCAATCAGTGGCACCAGCGCGCCGACAAAGACGCCCGGCTTGAGCCATGGGTAGGGCGCTCGACTGCTCATAAAGTTGCGCTGGCTGGGACCTGTGGCTGGCGTCGTTTGAGAAGAAAATGGAAAACCGGAAACCTGAAATGGAAAACCGGAAACCGGCCAACGACTACCGCCGGCGAGTGCCTGATGTCGACATTCGCCGGTTTTTCATTTCCAGTTTCCTGTTTCCAGTTTCCCATTTTCTTCTCGAACGACGCCGGCCGCGGCTCTTAGAAATCACGACGCAGGTCCATGCCGCTATAGAGATCCGCCACCTGCTCGGCGTACCCATTGAACGGCAACGTCGGCCGCCGGCGCAGCTCGCCGATGCGGCGCTCCGTTGCCTGACTCCACCGCGGGTGGTCAACCGCCGGATTCACGTTGGCGTAGAATCCATACTCGCGCGGCGCCGCCAGGTTCCAGGTCGTCGGCGGCTGCGTGTCGGTGAACCGGATCTTGACGATCGATTTGATTCCCTTGAAGCCGTACTTCCATGGCGTTACCAGTCGCAGCGGCGCGCCGTTCTGGTTGGGCAGCGCCTTGCCGTACAGTCCGACCGCCAGAATCGCGAGCGGATGCATCGCCTCGTCCAGGCGCAGCGCCTCTACGTATGGCCAAACGAGCACCGCATCGCGCTGCGCGGGCATCTGCTCCGGGTCGAGCAGCGTCGTGAAGGCGACGTACTTGGCGCGCGCCGTGGGTTCAACCCTTTTGATGAGCGCGGCGAGCGGAAAACCGACCCAGGGGATGACCATCGACCACGCTTCGACGCAGCGCATACGGTAGACCCGTTCTTCGAGCGGGAACCATTGCAGCAGCTGATCGATATCGACGGTCACCGGTTTGGCGACTTCACCGTCAACGCTCACCGTCCAGGGACGCGGCCGCAAGCTGTGGGCGTTGGCCGCCGGATCACCCTTCTCGGTCCCGAACTCGTAGAAGTTGTTGTACGAAATGACCGCATCTTGGGGCGTCAGCGGATCGTCGACGCGGTAGATTCCGCGCTCGGCGATCGCCAGCGTGGACGAGTTTGCGGCGGTATTCGTCGCGGAGCGCTGCGATCGTTCGCTGGCGCGCCGGCCCTGCGTCAGCCAGAGCAAACTCCCGCCGACCCCGGCGCTCGTAGCGGTGAAAAGGACCGCGTTGCGGATGAGCTCGCGGCGCCGCAGATACACGGGCTCCGGGGTGATCTCCGAGCTGGCTGGTGGCTTGCCGAGTCGGTCCATCCTGCTCAGATGATCGCACGGCGGTTATGGTTCCTCGCCGTATGCACTGCGCGCGTTTCCCCGGACGCCTTCTCGGTGGACTCAGTCCAGCGGTGGCCGGCGACGGTGCCACTCGGTCGCCTGCTCGTAGGCGTGGCCGACCTGACAGAGGATCGCCTCGCCGAGCAGTGGGCCCGCGAACTGGATGCCGTGCGGCGCGCCGTCGTCACTGAAGCCGGCAGGAACCGAGAGCGTCGGGTTACCGCTGAAGTTGAACGGTGCAGTAAAGCGCATGAAGGGGGCAATGGCTGGCGAAAATGGGCCGTACGGATCGAGGGCGCCGACGGGCGGCGCTTGCATGAACGCGCCGGGGCATGCGAAGACTTCCACCTGTTCGAAGACGGACTGCAAACGCCGCGCGAAGTTGACACGGAGTTGGTGTGCCCTCGCGTAGTCGACTGCGCTGAGCCCAACACCGTACTCGAGGAACGACCGGAAACTTGTCCCGTAATCGTCGGCGCGTGCTGGGAAGGTTGCCGCGTGCGCGACGGCGGCCTCGGCAGCGCACAGTGGTGCCCAGGCCTCCAACTCCTCGTCGACTGGCGGGAGCGACACTGGTACGACCTGCGCTCCGCCGCGCTGGAGCACATCGAGCGCCGCGTGCAGTGCCGTGATGACGTCGGGATGCACATACGGTCCCCCATTGAAGCGCTCATCGATGCCGATGCGGACGCCACGCACGCCACGGGTCAGCGCCGCGGCGCACTCCGGTACGGGTGCCGCCAGCGCCGTCGGGTCGTTTGGGTCGTGTCCGGCAATCACTTCCAGCACCGCTGCGGCATCGGCGACGCTGCGGGTCATCGGGCCGACGTGATCCAGCGTCATGCCCAGTGGGAAGATGCCGTGCCGGCTCACCCGCCCGTAGGTGGGCTTCAAGCCGACGACGCCGCACCACGCTGCCGGGTGGCGGATCGAGCCGCCGGTGTCGGTGCCGAGCGACGCGAAGCACAAGCCGGCGGCGGTGGCGACGCCTGAGCCGCTCGACGAGCCGCCGGTTTCGCGCCCGGCATCCCACGGGTTGCGCGGTATCGGCAGTGACGGCGAGTACCCCGTCATGGCGAACTCGGTCATGTTCAGCTTGCCGAGGAGCACCGCGCCGGCGGCTTCCAGACGCTGCACTACGGTTGCGTGGTACGGCGGGATCCAGTTCGCCAGAACGCGTGACGCGCACGTCGTCAGGATGCCCTTGGTGAAGCACAAGTCCTTCACGGCGATCGGCACGCCATGCAGCGGGCCGCGGTCGGTGCCCTCGCCGAGCTCACGCTCGGCGACTTTCGCGTGCGCCAGCGCCCGTTCCGGCAGGATCGTGATGTAGCTGCACAGCGCGGTATCGAGACGCTCGATGCGTGCCAGCACGGCGCGGGTCAATTCCACCGATGAGATCTCGCGCCGCCGCAGCCGCCGTGCGATCTCCGTCAGGGGTTCGTAGTGCAGGTCGTTGTCCACGATCGCCTCACTGGTCGTGCTGCGGATGCGGCCCCAGCTTGAGCAGCTCGCGCAAGTGCGGGTTCCCCGCCGGCTGATAGCTGTACAGCAAAGCGCGGCGGTCACCGCCGGAGCGGTTGGGGAGCGAGCGATGCACGAGGAACGGGCCGAAGAACGCCACGCTGCCGGCCGACACTTCGAGTGGCACCAGGCGCGACACATCGAATCGCGCCGGCTCCATTTCAAGACCGCCGAAGCCGGCGATGTCCTTGCGTGGCTGCACGCCCTCGCGATGGCTGCCGGGGACGACTTCGAGACAGCCGTTCTCGCGCGTCGCATCGTCCAGGAAGAGCATGGCCGTGGCGATGCGTGGCGCCAGCGGCGTCACATCCGACCAATACGGGTAGTCCTGATGCAGCACGATCGGCCCGCCCTTGTTGGCGCGCTTGAGATTCAGCTTCTCCGTGAAGAGGGCGATGTCCTCGGCTCCGGCCATATGCCTCGCCGGGTCGACGAAGCGGGCATCGAGGCCCCAATCGCGGAGGGCGTCACTGAGATGCGCGAACAACTCGGCGCCCTGCACGAGCTCCAGCTCATCGGGTTCCCACTTCACGACCGTGCCGAGCGGTTGCTGAATCTCGAACGCATAGCTTCCCGCGGCCAGCTTGGTCTGGCGTTGGATGCGGACAAGCTGCTCGATCAACGCCTCGCAGGCGTCACGGATCGCGTCGATCTCGCCGCCGTTGAACACGTCGCGGCGCAGGACGAATCCGTGGTCTTGCAAGCTCTGTCTCTCTCCCGCATCGAGACGCCAGCTCTTGCCCATTGTGCATTCCCCTCCGAGTCACTTATCGTAGGCACATGCCGCATCGAGAAGCCAGCGAAGGCGACGCCCCGGCGCGTGGCGATCTCGACTTCAAGTCGCTCGCCAACGTGTACGATCCCTTCCCGGTCTTCCGCTGGCTGCGCGAGCATGAGCCGGTGCACTGGAGCCGCGGCTTAAACGGCTGGGCGGTGACCCGGTACGCCGACGTCCTCGAGATCTTCAGTGAGCCGATCCGCTTTTCCTCCGACCGATTTCGCAAGGTCGACGAGAAGTATGCCAGTCAGCGGCCGGCGGTAAAGGCCGTGGGCGAGATCCTGGCCGACTGGTTGGTGTTTCGCGACCCACCCGATCATACGCGCCTGCGCAGTCTGCTGCAGAAGTCGTTCACGCCGACGCACCTCGACAAGAGCCGCGCCCGCATCCAAGCAACCGTCGACGGCTTGCTCGATCTCGTCGCCGAACGCGAGGATATCGACTTCATCCGCGAAATCGCCTTCCCTTTGCCGGCGACCGTGATTGCCGTCCTCTTGGGAGCGCCGACGGAGGATATTGAGGCAATCAAGGAATGGTCCGATCTGCTGGCGGCATACCTCGGCGGCGTAGTCGGCGGCCAGGACAATTTCGGCGCGGCGCGCGACGGTGTCTTGCAACTCGCGGACTACTTTCGCGTCCTCCTGCGGAAGCGGCAGCAGAGTCCGGGCGACGATCTGATGACCTTGATGCTGCGCGCGCAGGACGGCGCCGATCGGTTGAGTCTCGACGAAGTCGTCGCGAACTGCGTCCTCCTGCTCTTCGCCGGCCATGAGACGACGACCAACCTGCTAGGCAACGGGCTCTTCCATCTGCTTCATAATCCCGATCAGGTGCAGATTCTGCGCGGTTCTCCGGAGACGGTACCCGACGCGGTGGAGGAGCTCCTGCGTTACGACCCACCGGTGCCGGCGACAATCAAAGTAGCAACCGAGGATGTGGAATGGCACGGCAACATCATCCGGCGCGGTGACATGGTGCTGCCGTTCATGTCGGCGGCGAACCGCGATCCGCGCCAGTTTCCCGCGCCCGATGCGCTCGACGTGCGGCGCGAGCCGAACCGTCACCTGGCGTTCGCCTATGGCATCCACTTCTGCCTCGGCGCGCCGCTTGCCCGCCTGGAAGGCCAGCTGACTTTCGAAACCCTGCTGCGGCGTTTCCCGAGACTGGCATTGACGGCAACCGCGCCGCGGTGGAAGCCGATGCTCTTCCTGCGCGGCCTGGAGTCGCTGCCGATCGCGTGGCGTGGAGATGGATGAACATCGACGAGACAGAAAATCACGAAAACACGAAAGAACGAAAACACGAAAGAAGAGGGCTGCCCTTTCGT
>CAZTDK010000262.1:0-6802 GCA_964611965.1 uncultured Binatia bacterium (SeqCode)
ACGCTGCCATCGTCGCGCTGGAAGGGTGTATCCTCCCTTGAGATCGACTGATACACCCTTCCAGCGCGACGTTGACGGCGGCGATCAAATCATTGATCAGCACGCTGCCATCGCCATCCGCATCGGCGTTCACGCACGCGCTGTAGGGCGCACTCCCGAGGGCGATGTTGACCGCCACGAGCAACTCGTCGATCGTCACCGTGGCGTCACCGTTGCAATCGCCGGGACAAATAACATGGACCGGCGTGGCGGTTGGCCGACCACCGGTCGGGGTCGGCGTGGGCGTCGGTTGGGCGGCCGCAAGGTCGACGTAGCCGATCTCCGACAAATTGAAGAGCCCATAGAACAGCCGGCCGTCATCGCGCCCAATGATCCCGGTTGGCCCCGAGTTGTCGTCGGGCAGATCGAACTTGGTGATCCGGCCGTCGCGCGCGATCCGGCCCAGCCGATTGGCGCCGTTCTCGGTGAACCACATCGCACCATCCGGACCCAGCGTGATGTATCGCGGTTGCGATTCGGAGACCGGCGTGCCGAGCTCGGTGACGACACCGTTTGTCGTGATGCGGGCGATGCGACCGCTGCTGTATTCGGTGAAATAGAGGTTGCCGTCCCCTCCCGCTGCAATGCCCCACGGCAAACTGCCTGCGGTCGGGATCGGGAACTCCATGACGTCGCCGCCCGTGGTCATGCGGCCGATCATGTTCATGCCGCGATCCGTGAACCACAAGTTATTGTCGGGGCCGACGGCAATGCCCTGCGGGTTGCTGCTGCTGGGTGCGCCGCGCGGGTGCACGCCGACGGTGAGCGCCGGAGCGGAAATTGGGAACCGTTTGATCACGCCCTGCGGCGTGATGCGCCCGAGGCTGCCGGCGTCGAATTCGGTGAACCAGAAATTGCCGTCGGGACCGCGCACGATGTCTTGTGGATCGCTCGGCGGCGACGGAATCGCGAATTCGATGAAATCACCGTCGGCGGTGATGTGACCGATGGTATTGGCCTCCTGATTGGTGAACCACGAGCCGCCGTCGTCTCCGACGGCGATGCCGGTCGGCGTATGGCCGCCGCCGAGCTCATACTGGACCAAGCTGCCGTTCGGGTCGATGCGACCGACCCGATTGCCACCGGCGTCAGCGTACCAGACGCTGTTGTCCACACCATGCGCCAGACCGGCCGGCGCCCCATTCGGCACGTTGAGCGATTGGAACGCCAGACTGTCGAGTCGCCCGATCTTGTTTGCTTGCGGCTGCGTGAACCAGATCCCGCCGTCGAGCCCGACCGTGATGCCTTGCGTGAATTCGGCATCCTGGTCTGTAAGCAGGATGTCGTCGTATGTGCCCGCGAGGTTGAGCCGCGTCACACCGCCGAACTGGTTGGTGAACCAAAAATTGTCGTCCGGTCCGCGCACAATATTCCCAGAGTCGGAAACAACGTCCGGCGGAAGCGGAAATGCGCTTGCCATCCCGTCCGTGGTGATTCGAGCGACGGAAAAATCCGTCCCGAAGGCTGTAAACCACAGCGCGCCGTCCGGACCGGTGGTGATGTCGCGCAGATCCGTGGCATCGACAAATCCGATGGGGAACGACCGGCTCTGCCCATTGGTGGACATCCGCCCGATAACGCCCAGCGCGGTGAACCAGAGCGCATTGTCAGGGCCAGCCGTGATCGCAAAGGGCTGTTGGTCGACAACGAACTCGCTGACCGTGCCATTGACAGTAATGCGGCCGATGGTCCCCGTTTGAATCAGGCCACGCGAAGCGTTGCTTTCCGTAAACCACAGGTTGCCGTCGGGGCCTGTCGCGATGTCGATGCCGTGCGTGAACATGTTCGGCAGCGGAAATTCGGTCACCGTGCCGTCGGGGGTGATGCGCCCAATGGCGCTGACGTTGCTTTCCGTAAACCAGACGTTGCCGTCGGGGCCCGTGGTGATGGAATTCGGCTGGCTCACCACAGAGGTGGTTGCGAACTCATCGATGTGATGGTCGGAGTTGAGGCGGCCGATTTTGCTTTGCTGATTCTCCGTAAACCAGAGATCGCCGAGCGGGCCGGTGGTGATATCGCTGGGATAGCTAGCCTGCGTCGGAACGTCGAAGTCCTGAACCCGGTATCCGATCCGCACTTCCTCGGCTTCGACTCGAGAGCTGATCAATCCGGCCAGCAGCCAGACTCCAAGCCAGCTTCGCCTCCTCATGGGCCAGCCTTACGAACTCGCGCGAACCACGTCAACAGGGTGGGAGATGCAGAGGTAATCGGTCTTCAGGCCATCCGGGTTGGGCGGGTTGCCGGCGCCGTCGTTGTAGCCCTGGTTGAAGGGCAGGAACCAGGAAGCCTTGCCCCTGAGCTCAGCGCACATGCGCACCTCGCTGTCATTCACCGCGAAGTGCACGACGCAGCGGCCGAACTCGAACAGCCGCTCACGCGGATCGCGGTCGCGCTTGTACTGCTCGACGGCGTCCTCCACGGTCTGTTTGGTGAGGCTGTTCTTCAGCTCGAAGGTGGCGATGGGCAGGCCGTTGATGAACAGACACAGATCGAGCGCGCGCCGCGTCTCGTCCATGCTGTACGCCAGCTGGCGCGTGATCGAGAAGCGGTTCTGTGCGTACAGCGTCGCGGCCTTGTCGTTGCCCGGCGACGGCGTGCCGTAGAACAGGTCGAAGTGCAGCGGTCCATGCTCGACGCCCTTGCGCAGCACGTCGATGACGCCACGCTTGCCGATCTCGGACGAGAGGCGGGCAAGGTACTTAAGACGGTTGATGTCCTTAGCGTCGTTCGGGTCGGCCATCGCCAGCTTCGTGAAGGCCTCGGGCTGGGTGGCGCGCAGGAAGGCGAAGAGCTGCGGCACGTCGAGCACGTGAGCGCGGTCGTAGTCCTTCGGGCTGCCTGCGGTGTAGCCGGTGCCGCCATACGGCGGCGGTCGTTCGGCAACCTGATCCGGGACGACGGCAAGACCGTCCGTGCCGGTCATGTGCCGTACGATGAGGGTTTCGAGGCCCTTCTCGCTGGCGTCAGTCGTCATCGCCGGCTGGCAACACCTTCGGTCGGCAGCCAGCCTTTGTCTCGAAGCACATCCCACGCGATGTGAATCTGACGCGGCGAGAAGCGCCGCTTGCGCTCATTCCACGCGTACGTACACTCGCGTGCATCCCGTTCGGTGAGGGCACCCTCTCTCGTCGCGACCCAATGCACCGTCGACAGCAGTTCGAGACCGAAAGGCGTCTCAAAGCCCTGCACCAGGTCCGCCACGCGGTCGAAACGTTCGTGGGTTTCGAGATGCGAGGCCAGGAACGTGGTGGCGTCCTCCACTGCGCCCGGCACCAGCTCGATCTGCTTCTCCGGATTGTCCCCGCCATCGGCATATCCCGAGAGCAGATGTCCTTCGATTTTGATCAGCACATGCCGGAGATTCTCGGCATACGGTCCGTATGGAGCCTTCGCATAACGGAGGCTCAGTTGCTCACCCGCCTCCTGCAGGAAGTACAGCAGCTTGTGAACTTCCAGCAAAGAAATGAACGGGTCCAACAGGCCGCTCAGATATCGGTACATCAAGCCAACCAACGCCGCACGCCCCGGGGTCATTCTCGGTACCTCGGTTGATCTGGCGACTTCGCTGGCGCGAAGATAATCAACTGAACGCCCGGCAGTTCGGCAAAAGCCGCCTCGATCTTGGGGCGCACCTCCGACCATCGCAGTCCTCCGAGTCCACACCCGAGTGGGGGCACGGCGACCGAGCGGATGTGTCGTTCGCGCACCTCGCGCACGAGGGCGGTGAGACCAGACTCGATGTCCTGCAGTCGGCTCTTCCCACGCCAATGGCGCTTCGTGGGAAAGTTGATGATGTATCGCGGGTTCGTCAGTTGCCCCATCTCAAATACGAACATGCGGCCCGGCTGAACCTCGCCGCGCTTACAAGCGGCCGCATAGGCTTTGAAATTCTCCGGGAAGGCGTGGCGGAACTGGAGTGCAATGCCGCGTCCGCTGATGCCCACGCAATTCACCGTGTTCACGAGCGCTTCCGCGTCTGCCAAGAGGATATCGCCTGTGGTGATCTCGGTCATGATCGCGTTCCTGCTCAATAGTACCAATCGCGTTGAATGTGAACCGGTGGGCGGTGCGCAGCCGAGGCGATCTCGACCCCTGCCCGGCCTTTTATCGGCAACTATATACTTGCCTAACCGAAGGTGCTGTCGGTTAGGGGCATGTCATCGGACGAGAGTAACACTCGGCACGCCTCTATTCTCGGCGTCGCTTTCTTTCTGTGCGAAGGGGCTTTGCAGGTGAGCGGCTATACTAATCAGCCGCTAGCCATTTGTCTTCTAGGTTTGGGCTTCGCGCTTTTCTGGTGGGCATTGCTCACCGGGATCGGTCGATTTTCGTCCGTACCACTTGCGAATGGTGGCGCGACTATCATTGGACTTGGCGCGATCGGCATATCCCTTTTCTTGGTAGTAACCTATCGAATTGCCGCCCCGCTTGCCGCCGCCGATCTGCGCATCCCCTGGTCGCAATCCACATTTAAGATCAGCCGTGACAATGGCGGAACATTCAAGCATTGCGGGCGAGATAGGTGCGTAGAATTCTTTGTTGATCCCATCGCAACTTTCCCGGTCGATCCAGAAATCAATACCAAGGAGAGACCCGGCTTTAGTGTGCGGTTAGAGAACGCCGACTTTCCGTCCTTAAACAACGAATGCGGGATTTTCGATCGCCTGTATTTGCAAAACATTCCGCTGATACCGTGGGCGTGGGGATCTATTCGGACGGAAGAGGTTGACATCAAAATCATAGTCGAGAGCGTAGAATTTGAGTCGGTGAATCTACGCATCGAATTTTTGGACGGGACTTTTGTCCGGACCTGGAACGAAGCGCACACGTGGTTTGCAATGTTCGAGATGAGCACAAGCGGCGACCCTAATTCTTCCGAGCCAGGAAAAATGCGCTGCCGAATTGAGGATCGAGACACGGGCAAAGTAGAAGAGGGGTGCGTCTCCCATGCTGGACGGCCGTGGACTATTGCTGGCCGGGGGCGTTCTTCTTGGTGCGCGTCGTTGCCTTTCTGGTTTTCTTTTTCGGTACTGAGAGAATTCGCTTCATGACATCATCGAATCGTTCAAACTCCGTCTTGCCTTTCGGCTTCTCTCCCAGTGGAAAGCGCGTCGTGGACATCTTCGCTCTACTCATACTCGCTTCCTTTGCCCGCGCTGTTGCCGCGACAGCTTCAGGCCGTCGCGGCGGTGGGTGCGTCATCACCTATCAACTGTTTGTACATGAGCCGCTTGCCCGCAACGTGCGCCAGGGTGTCCGCAAAACGTCCAGCGTCACCAAACTCCTGCTTGCGCTCGTTGAAGCGGAACGCTTGCTCGTCCAGGTAGCGGAACAGGTGGAACGGCTCAACGCTGACGTAGGTTCCCTTGAGGGCGCGCTTCAACAGCGACCAGAAGTTTTCCATCCCGTTCGTGTGCACGTTGCCGCGCACATACTCTTCCGCGTGGTTCACGAACTGGTGGACGAATTCCTTATCCAGTCCGAGGCAGGACGCCAGATCATCGGTCATCAGTTCCGCGCCCTGCTCAACGTTCGCCTTGATCTCGGCTTGCAGCGTGCCGCGCTTGCGATCGGCAACATGCTTCACGCGCACCTTGCCAGTCTCGCGGTCAAGCAGTCCCATCACCAGTTCCTTGCCAGCGCCACCCGTGCCGGTGATCTTTCGGGCGCGGACGTGCTTGTGCATGTTGCGGGCCTTGCCGCCGATGAAAGTTTCGTCAGCTTCGACCGGGCCACCGCCGCCCATCTTGTTGAAGGTGCCGCGCTGCATCGCATAGCGGATACGGTGCAGCATGAACCACGCGGTCTTCTGCGTGACGCCAAGGGCGCGGTGCAACTCAAGCGAGCTGATGCCATTCTTGCAGTTGCCCAGCATCCAAACAGCCGGCAGCCACTTGGTCAGGGAGAGCGGGGAATCCTCGAAGACGGTCCCGACCTTTACGGAAAACTGGCGGCGGGGATGGTCGTTGCCGCATTTCCAACGGCGCTGGTTCGCAAGGTAAATGACGGCGGTGCTTCCGCACGTCGGACAGCTTACGCCGTCAGGCCAGCGGCGAGAGACCATGTAGGCAATGCAGCGGTCTTCCTCGGAGTAGTAGCGGATGGCTTCGGTGAGGGTGTTTGGGGTGTGGCTGTTTGCGTCCATGCCCCGAAGATAGCACGGCGGAATCGGTTAGGTAAGTATATAATTACCCTATTTTGAGCCAACGCGGACCCGGCTTAGATGCCCGTCGGCATTAACGATTATCGCATCCGGGTCGATGCGCACGATTTGAAAGCTTTCGATGTCGTCCCCTTCTTTTAACACCAGGTTGTTGATCACGGCGACGCGCTTCCTGGGACTTGTAGACCAGAAAAGAGCCTGGACCTTCAAGGACGCGTTATGAAGAATCGGGATCGACTCATCAGGGCCCGCTCCGGCTTCATCGGCCGGCGTTTGCGTCCTTGCCTCCGCTTTTGGCGCCAAAGAAGAAGCTGCCACGGTTGTCGCTTGTCCCGGCGAGCGTTCTTCGCCCCGGCCGACCGGACGGGGTTCTGCCAGGGGCGCAATCGCCGCCTTGCCTGGTTTGGGGTGTGGCAACACCGAGCCTGCCTGAACCGGTTCGTTACCAGCCAAGACCGGAGTCTGCGTCCCTGCCTCCGCTTTTGGCGCTAAAGAAGAAACTGCCGCGGTTGTCGCTTGTTCCGGCAGGCGTTCTTCGTCCCGGGCGACCGGACGGGGTTCTGCCAGGGGCGCAATCGCCGCCTTGCCTGGTTTGGGGTG
>CAZTDK010000262.1:6902-8032 GCA_964611965.1 uncultured Binatia bacterium (SeqCode)
TGGCAACACCGAGCCTGCCTGAACCGGTTCGTTACCAGCCAAGACCGGTTCTGCGGCACCGGCCAGGTTACTCGGGCGCTCTGCCGATTGCTCCCAATGCTGCGCTGGAGGCGCTTCCTTGCGAGCCTGACTTGTCAGCGGCATGTCAGCTTCCTTGAAATAAGCCCTTCCAAACCACCCGCCTGCCAAAAGCATTAGCATGACGACCGGCACATAGACCCGCGTCCAACTCGATTTCCTCTTGTTATAGAGCTGTCGGTCGGGCCGGCCAAGGCTTCCGGCGGGAAAGGCGATATCACGCTCTCCTCTTTGCTTTTCTTCCGCCAGCTTCCGCAGGGCTGTTAAAATCGAACTCACGCCTATCACCCTTTACCAAGTCATCTTTGATAATCCAAAAATGGAAGTTCGAGTGACTTATTATCACTATATAGTACTATCTTTGTCTGCGAGCCTACCAGCCCATCGTCCGACAGGCCATGCCGGGCCTGCAGCCGGCTGATGATCGAGCGGGTCTGGGCATCGTACACTGGCGCCGGATCTATTTCCGGAAAGCCGAGTTCCTTGAGATAGATCTTGAGGAGCAGAACGGTCTGCGGCGGCGCGCTCGCGGAAATTGTCCCCTGGAGGTTCCAGAAATTCTTCCAGAAGACAAAGGCCTTCCCGCAAAAGCCGGCCCGCAAATCCGCAACTGGCACCCTGTACACCGCTGCGGCGGTCCCGCCTGCCAAGAAGGCTGCACCATCCGTGATCTTCTCCAGCACGGCGAAACCGGCCACTTTCTGGTCGCGTTCGCTGTCGGGCACATCGAGCTCCAGGATGGTGGGCAGGTTCAGCCGCTCGATGACCGCAAGATCGTTTTTCAATGTGAGCACTTCGAGCTGGTTGCGGCCGGCTGCCAGGCGGAAATAGGTCTCGTCGTCGAGGGCCGGTTCTGCGACGGCCTTGATGGAATCTTCTTTGAGCCAGCGTGTAAGTAGGATATGGGCCGCGGCCTGCCGTAGGGACGTCGCATCGGTCTGGCGGCTCATATTGGTTACGAATGCGGACCAACCCGTCATCGAAGGAACGCCATCAATGGCCGGGGTTGTCTCCTCGACCAGGGGCTGAGGGGGCGGACCAGCGGGAAGCAC
>CAZTDK010000263.1:0-8024 GCA_964611965.1 uncultured Binatia bacterium (SeqCode)
GTTTCAGAACGATGCGCTTCTTTCAACTCTCCCTAACTGGGGTTTCCGGGTTCAGGAGGATGCTGTTCCCGGGGCTCCGTCCGTTCTGCGAATCGTCGGGCGCCTGTTCGGGTGGCCCGCGCCCGCCCCCATCAAGCTGCGCAAGTTGGCAGAGAAAGTTGTGCGTGTGCGTTGGTCTGTAAAACGGTTTAAGTAGAAGTAACCACCGAGACTCCGCAACACGGGCACGCTGCAGCAATCGGCTACAAGTAGTAGAGGAACAATCGCTCGACTCCGCGGCTCTGGAAGGCTACTGGGGCGGACTTCAAGCACCGGCTACAACACGAACAGAGCTTGGATGGCTGCTCGAAGTAGGAACACCACTGGGCGGCAAAGAAATCGAAGGGGTTTGCACAATACGGACAGACCACTACGTGCGACACCCTTGTGTGGCTATGGGTGACGCTCGATTCGCAGGAGATCCTTCGCCTCTCGATGAGAGGGGGCTGAGGTGCTGCGCGTGGCGTGAGCCTGCTTCATCGATTCTCCTCGTGGAGCACCCGTGGCGCGACACCCGCGTCACTTGGGAAAAGGTAGAAGCCGGGATCCAAGGCGATGGGGCGACCGTGCATCAGGTAGCGTGTGCGGAATACCCCGGCTTCAAGACACAGTCTGCCGGTCGTAGGGATGGGGGAAGTGTGCATGGCCCCATCACGTTGCTGCCTCGACGGCCAACGTGCAAGTCAGGTAGATTCTGTATTGTGCGTCGGGGCGACGGCTATGCGATGATCTCCACATGGGTAGACTGTCCAAGGTGTGTGAACCCAATCTGACAAAAGCGCTCACCGCGAAGGGAACGCCGCTCACGAAGACCACAAGGAATGGGAGATTTCCGCCACGGCGCTGCCCGCGTCCATCACCTCCTCCTTCGTGGCTTCGTGTACTTCATGGTGAAGCGGTTTTGCACACCAAGGGTATCCTGATGCGGCAGAAGAACGCTCACGCAAAGGTCCAAAGCCGCCAAGGCCGCAGAGGCCGAGGTGACTCACCGACACTTCACGCCCGAGCGGGCGCGCTACTTGAGGGCTGAGAAGCTGGTCGGATCCATGAAATACCGATCGATGTGATCCACCAGGGCTCCGTGCGCCTCCGATGCGGCTTTGACCTTCTGCCATTCCGGATCGGCTTGGAAAGCGGCCCAGTTCTTTTCGGCCGCGTCCCGGCTGGGATGCTCCAGAAGGTAGATGAACAAATTCGGCGCATCCTCCGGCGACCAGTAGCCAATACTCTTCATGTTGTGCCGCTTGAAAAGCGCGTCGGTGTGATCGCCGAAGCGAGATCGTAGGGCGTCCATTTTGCCCTCATGGACATGATAGAGGCGGAGCTCATAAATATGGTGTCCAGATTCCATAGTTAGTCCTATGCGACCGAAACACGGCTCACGCAAAGCCGCAGAGAATCAAGAGATCCTTGCTCGGAAAACAATCTCATGAGGAATGCTTTTGCGGAAGCCATTTCCTTCTCTGGTTCCGCCTTTGCGCCTTTGCGGCTTTGCGTGCGAGTCGTTGTTTCAAGGTATCCTTTGAGGTGCCGATCCCGATTATCACGCCGCCGCTGCGAGGGAAAGCTGGCCCGTTGCCGCGCGGAAAAAGTGGTGGGCGTGATAGCGTGCCACTGATCGGTGACTTCGCCTTGGCGGTCACGCTCCAGTGTCAGTGAGACGGCCATAAGGACGGGTTCCGCGCGCGTTCGGACCAGGATGTGCAGACGCCGTAAACCCTCAGTCTTGGTGGCGGGGTTTCATCGAGCATCCCTCGATACGGCCCCTGAGAAGACAGGGCGCGGGACGAACGGAGGAAAGCCTTGTCAATTGAGGGCAAATCCGTTCGCCCTGAGTAGCCGCCTTCTTTCGGCGGCGTATCGAAGGGCGCTCCTCTATCCTCTGCGCTACCAAGACTGAGGCATTACGCAGACGCTGACTGTCTTTCTTGACACTCAGCGCATCGCGTCGTAGCCTTCCAGCTCAAATCATATCTTCAGTTGGTCGAATTGCGTGCTACGTCCCGCCATTTCCATCAACGGAGCGGTGGAGGAGCTCTTTCATGAAGGCATTACTCTCTCTGACAACGGTCGCACTCTTGTCTGCACTCGTGACGCTGAGCGGCTGCGGCGATAGCTCACAGGTGGTCAGCTCATCATCGGGGAGTAGCTCGAATCCCGGCGGCTCCGTCACCGATGCCGGCGGGTCGGTCGTCAAAGTCGTGTCGAACCGCGCCGACCTGGTCAACGGCGATGACGTCCTGATCGATATCGTGCCGCCGGCCGGCACCGACAGCGGCGAGATTGCGGTGACGCTGAACGACGGCGATGTCACGGGCCAGTTCTCGCCGACCGCGCAGGGAACCTTGCGCGGCCTGGTGACCGGGTTGGCGCGCGGCGAGAACATCATTGCGGCGCACTATCCGGACGGCCACGCCAGCGTGACGGTGACCAACCATCCCAATGGCGGCCCCGTGCTTGCCGGTCCGCAACTGCAGCCGTGGACCTGCCAGCCAGGTGCGGTCGACGCGCAATGCAACCAGGCGCCCGTCTTCGTCTACTTCTACAAAGCGGCCACGAATTCCGACTTTAAGCCCTACGATCCGGCGAACCCGCCGCCCCATGTGGTCAACACCACGACCGACCAGGGCGTGACCGTACCCTTCATTGTGCGCGTTGAAACCGGCTACCAGGATCGCGACCAGTACCAGATCGCCGTGCTCTTTCAGCCGGGCCAGCCGTGGAGCGCCGAGCAGCCGCAGCCGCAGTTCAATCACAAGCTGTTGGTGACGCATGGCGTGTCCTGTGGCGTCGACTATGAGACCGGCACGGCGCCTGATGTCACCGACTCGAACGGCCTCGGCGCCGGCTTCGCCGTGATGTCCACGGCGCTGGATTACAGCGGACACAACTGCAACGTCGCGCTGCAGGCCGAGTCCCTGATCATGGCCAAGGAGCACCTGATCGAACACTACGGCACGCTGCGCTACACCATCGGCGCCGGCTGTTCCGGCGGCTCGCTCGCCATACAGTGGATCTCTAATGCGTATCCCGGCATTTACCAAGGCATCCTGCCGACCTGCTCGTTTCCCGACGCCTGGAGCATCGCGACGCAGTTTGCCGACTATCATCTGCTCCTGGCCTATTTCGGCAATCCGTCGCAATGGGGAGACGGCATCAGCTGGAGCGAACAAGCCAAAGCGAAGGTCGAGGGACATCACTCGACGCAAAACGCCATGGTCAGCGAAAGCGCTCAGTGGCACGTCTCGGTCCCGACCGACCCCTGCCCCGGTACGACCGCGGAACAACGCTACGATCCGGATACCAACCCGGGCGGCGTGCGCTGCGACATCCAGGATGCCGCCATCAATCTGTTTGGGCCCCGGCCGCCGGCGCTCTGGACGGATATGGAGAAGGCGGTGGGACACGGCTTCGCCGGCTTTGCAGTCGACAACGTTGGTGTGGAATACGGCCTCGCTGCTTTGCAGCAAGGCGCCATAACGCTTGCACAGTTCCTCGACGTGAATGAAAAGATCGGCGGATTGGACGTCGACACGAATCGGATACCGCAGCGCACCGCTGCGGTCGAACCCGCCCTGTCCAACGCCTACCGCACTGGCCTGATCAATGAGGCGACCAACCTTGACGAGACCGCCATCATCGACTGCCGCGGTCCGGATCCCGGGCTCTTTCACGATGCCTACCGGGCCTTTGCCCTCCGCGGTCGTCTGGACCGCGCGCATGGCTCGCACGCCAATCAGCTCATCTGGGAGGGACCGCTGGTGATCGAGGCCGACCCCGATTGCGCGCGGAACAGCTTCTTCGCTATGGACCGCTGGCTGGCCGCCGTCGAGCAGGACGACAGTGGCCTGTCGCTGGCGCAGAAGATCGCGGCCGACAAGCCGGCCGACCTGGGCGATGAGTGCTGGGACGGCGCCGGCGTGAAGGTGCATGACGGCTTGTGCGGCGAAACCGTCGTGCCGCTCTACGGGACACCGCGCACCGTCGCCGGGGATGCCATCACGGTCGACACCAACAAGTGCCAGCTCAAGCCGTTGAACCGCAGCGACGACTACGGGTCGACGCCCTTCACCGACGCACAGTGGTCCCAGATGGAAGCACTCTTCCGCGATGGCATCTGCGACTTCAGCAAGCCCGGCGTCAGCCAGCAGGCGACGATTCCCTGGCAGACCTATCAGGATGGCAACGGCAGCGTGATCTACGGCGGCACAGCACTTCCGCCGGCACCGGCAGGCTCCGGGTCAGGATGGTCAGCTCCGGCATTCCGAAATTCCGCGTCGGGGGTCGCTTCTGGAGCGTCGTAGCAGGCAAAAAAGGCTTCACTACGAAGACCACGAAGAACAGGAGCCAAGCACAAGCCTGGCTTGGCTATGCAAACCTCACCCGAGATTGACATCTCCGTTGGGCCATGGAGGGCGCAAAAGGGACATGGGAACGATTGTTGCGATACCAGCGAATCCCTACCATCGTTCCCACGTCCCTTTCCTATTTAGACGCGCAACCCGAAGTCGTGCGCGATAGGCGTCAAGCGCGCCGAGAAGTCCTGGCGATCGTCGGCGTCGTCGAAGATCTTGCGCCGCTCGATGCCACGGGCGATTACGTGGTGCACTGCATTTGAAGTATCGAGTCGCGCGCTTCGGGCCACGCGCCGCGCGGTCAAACGCATCGCCAAGCAGGGTCCTAACGTGCTAGCAGGCTTCGAATGCGATGTTTGCCAGACGGATCGGGCAGATCGAGTTGACGGCCTCCCGATTCACAACCGCTCCACCTCCGACGTCAAGTCGCACGCGCAACGTTTGCACCCCGCATCCCCACCTTTCTAAGTGTGCGCCTTGCCTAACGTCTGCTTCTGCCGCGTGCAAGCTTTCGCCGGTTCCGCTGGTCTCTTGCCGCGCGCCAACGTTGTCGGATAAGGGCAGCTGCACGACCAACAATGTAGTAGGAATCATGACGTGCTGAACGTGATCCCGAGACCACTGGATGAAGTGCACTCTTCTCGAGATGCTGAGGGTTCATGTGGAGCCGCCGAATCCGGACGGTGCGTAACCATGCCTTCCCAACTCCGCAGCAACTTCGCCGATCTGCAGGAATATGATGACCAACTCCTGCGCTTGGGCTTGCTACCGGCAAGGCCGCGCGCGCCGTCGAGGCGCGGGTTCGCCTTCCGGATCAGCGGGACATTGCTCGTGATGGGACGCGAGGCTCTGTCGAATTGGGCTTCGCCCGGTATCTCAACCGTCAAATCGTTGCAGGATCTCGCCGGTCATGGCAAAACCCAAATGGAGACCGTGATGCCCGAACAGCCTACCGTGCGACCTTCGTCCGGCATGGGACACCCTGTCTCACGCGGCACCGACAGTCTCCGTGCGCAGCCGAATCACCTCCGGAGCCGTACGGCTGGGCACGGAGGTCGCTGGGCGGACGTCGCGATGGTCGTGGCGCTGATGCTGCTTGCGACCGCGTGCGAAAGCCACGATTCCGGAAGCGGCGGTAGCGTTCAACCGTCATATGCCGAGGCGCCGTGTCCGAACCCCGTCTTCCCCGGCGTCGTCTTGGGGCCTGAATACACGTGCGGTTACCTCACCGTGCCCGAGAATCGGAGCAAGCTGAACGGTCTGACCATTCGGCTCGCCGTCGCGACGCGTAAGGCGACCGCACCGAACCCGAAACCCGACCCGATCGTGTTCCTCACTGGTGGACCGGGGGGCAGTGGGCTCGGAGAGGGCCCTGGGGTCGCCCAAGCGTGGCATTCCGACCGCGACGTGATCTTCCTGGATCAGCGCGGTGCGCTGAAGTCGGACCCCTTCCTCTCGTGCCCAGAGATCGACGCCTTCATGGAGGGCACGGTCGGCCTGTCGTGGCTTGCGCCGGAGACGATTCAGCAGGACGCGGCGACGACGCGGGCCTGCCGGGACCGGCTCGCGGCCGCCGGTGCTGACCTCGCTGCCTACAACACCACCGAGAGCTCGGCGGACTTGGCCGACCTGCGGATCGCGATGGGCATCAACGAATGGAACGTCTACGGCGTCTCCTACGGAACCGACCTGGCGTTGCAGACGCTGCGCGATCATCCGGCCGGGATTCGCAGCGTTGCGATCGACGCCGTTCTCCCGCCCAACATCAATCCCATCGAGACGGGGTGGCGTGCGGCGCTCGAGAGCTCAACGGCGATCTACGATGCCTGCGCGGCCCAACCCGCGTGCCATACTGCTTTCCCAAACGGACGCGCCGAATATATCCAGGTGATCAACGACCTCGCCGCCAACCCGCGCACGGTGCACGTCACCGATCCCAATACCCAGCGGGACGTCACGGTCGTGATCGACGCGTACAAGCTGAGCTACACCATCCAGTTCAGCACCCTCATCGGTACGCAGAAGAGGATTCCGTTGATGATCCACGATCTCGCCGTCGGCGACGGCACGGAGGCCGCCTTCGAGGTTCTCCACGGCGTCTTCCCGCCTGATTTCAACAGCTACGGGTTGCAATGGGGCGTCCTGTGCCGCGAGATGGTCGGCCGCACCGACCCCGAACGCGTCGGCGCCGCGGGCAAGCTCGAGCTTCCCGACTTTCCCGCCTCCGTGACCGATCGGCCCTCGATGTTCCCCTGGGCCTTCAGCGACTGCGCGGAATGGGACGTGCCCGCCGCCCCTTCCCAGGTGGTGAGCGTCGTGACGAGCGACGTCCCGGTGCTCTTGACCAGCGGCTCGTTCGACGGCACGGCACCACCCAGCTACGCCGCTGAAGCTGCGAAGACCCTGAAGAACTCCACGCACCTCGTTTTCCCCGGGATTGGACACAGCGCGTCGCGCTGGGCACCGGAATGCTTCGCCACGATCCTGGCGAACTTCCTCGACCAGCCGGAGGGCTTCGACGACAGCTGCCTCGCAGCCCAGACGATCCCCAAGTTCGACACGCCGTGATCCCGACGGCATGCGGGCGGGTCGGTTTGGTTGCCGCGGTTCCTGCCGCCGTCACGGGTCGAGATGCCCTTGGACGGGGTTCCGTCTCTTGTGCGACGGGACCCGCCGCCGACAGAGTGTGAGCTCACACGCCGGAGCGGATTTCCTCAAATCTTTGTGACTCGCTTCGCTGAAGAAGGCATGCGCACACGCCGCAACGATAACCTGGCTGAAACCGTAACCCGCAAAGCCTCGAGGCTGCGCGGCGTACTGAGCGTAGCGTTGCTGAGCCTGCTGACCCTTGTGGCCGGGTGCGGTGAGGGTGCGCAGAGCGAGCCGTCGATGGTCGCCCAACCGGAGCGCGACTTCTTCTATGAGCGGGATTTTGCCGAGAACCCGGCCTTGGCGGCGCAGGCGCAGCAGTCCGTGATTCTCGACCTCGAGCCCGCTTCCGCGGGGCACGCCGTGGTCGAAGATGTCACCCGATACCAACTGGACGAAGACACGTACACCTTCTGCCTGGAAGAGGACGATGCGGACTTGCAAAGCCTCATTCTTGAGAACGAAGCCGGCGCCTCCGTGGTGAACCTGGAGCGCTCCTCCGGCTGCGTCGACGCCACTTTGCCCGCGGGCGACTACCGCATGCGTATCTTCCATGACGGCAGTACCATCGCCGCAGGCGAGGCCCACCACGTCGCGTTCGTGCATATTGAGAAGCGGAGCGTGCCGTTGCTCGATGGAACCGGCGTGCCCAGGAGCGGATTCTGGGCGTTGCGACCCGATCCGTCGTTGGACCCGAGTGGGCAACGGCGTGAGGGACGCGTGCGCGCGCTCCCTCCACCGCAGAACCTCCAGGATTTCTTCGGTCTCTATACGAAGCTCGAGCCGCTGATCGCAGACTTTTCCTCCAAGCAGATCGATGACACCGCGCTGTTCAATTTTCAGGGTTTGGGAGGAGAAGTATTTGGACCCCTGCCGTTTGTGCTCTCGGGCCGATTCCCTCTGAATATTGCTTCACTGGCTCGCGGTACTTTCGCGAATAGCGTGTTCGCGGACGGGAACGGCTCCACAGCGAGTAATGCA
>CAZTDK010000264.1:0-8005 GCA_964611965.1 uncultured Binatia bacterium (SeqCode)
TGCAAGCTCGGCACCAAGACGGTCGCCGTTTCCGGCAAGTGGACGTGGAAGTACGACAAGGCCCTGCGTTCTCCCGAACGCGGCTTCCAGGCCAGTGCCTTGTTCAACCTGTGGGACGACGTCCATACCATCCGCTGTCCAACGTTGATCATCAAAGGTGGCGAGAGCGACATCCTGTCGGCGGAGAGCGCCGACAAACTGCAAGCCGCCATTCCCGGCAGCCGCGTCGCCGTGGTCCCCGGCGCGGGGCACTCGGTGATGGGGGACAATCCGGCGGCGTTTGTGGCAGTCACTCGCGCGTTCATCGAGGGCTTGGGGGCTTGAGGGCCTGGGGGCTTGGGGGCTCGGCATTTCAGCTCCTTCTCACACGGAGGAGCGCAACCAATGCCGCAGCTGTTCGTGCTTGAGTGGTGCGGAGTTCCTCTTTGATGTTAATCGTGAGGTAGTCAAGCCGCGCCGCCAGGTCGATGAAATAACCCAGCTCCCGCACTGAGCCGAACGAGATTTCCAGGAATCGAGCATATTCACGTTCGCTGTGGCGCGCGCAACCCTCCACGATGTTGGCTGGAATTGAGACCGCGCATCGTCGCATCTGCGCCGTCATGCCGAACATCTCCTCGCGCGGGAAACCACGAGTTGCGCGGTAGGCCGACACGGCCAGCGCATCAGCCAGATGGAATACGTGCAGCTTCCGATGATCTCTCATAGTCCAAGCCCTCAGGCCCCCAGGCCCTCAAGCCCCTACCAGTATCCATCATCCACAAAGCTCACATACCGCCCCTTCCCGATCACGATGTGATCCAGCACCCGTACCCCCATCAGCTCACCGACGGCCCGCAGCCGTTGGGTGATTTCAATGTCCTCCTTACTCGGTGTGGGATCACCGCTCGGGTGGTTGTGCACGAATACCACCGCGGCGGCCGCCTCGCGCACGACCGGAGCGAAGACGTCGCGCGGGTGCACGATGCTCGCCGTGAGCGAGCCGAGGGAGACGGGGACGTCCTTGATCTTGCGGTGCTTGTTGTCGAGCAGCACGGCGTAGAAGTGCTCGCGCACCTCGCCCGCCAGACGTTCGCGGAAGTGCGCATAGACGTCAGCACTGCCGCGCAGCGGTTCGCCGGGCTTGAACTCGTGCTCCCCGAAGCGTTTGGCAATCTCCAGCGTGGCCAGGATCTCCGCGGCTTTCGCCGGTCCCAGACCCCTCACCTGGCAGAGATCACCGGCGCCGGCAGTGGCCAGCTGGCGAAAGCTGCCGAACACCTCGATGAGGGCGCGCGCCTGATCGAGCGCGGTCGCCCCCGCACCGCCGGTGCGCAGGATGATCGCCAGCAGCTCGGCGTCCGACAGGCTGCCGGCCCCGCGCTGCAACAGCTTCTCGCGCGGCCGGTCGCCTACGGGCCATTCCTTGATGGGACGTGACGACATGCATAGTCTAATATACTATTTATCAGGCAATCGTCCAGCATTTATATACGACAGATATTAGGCTACACGTCGCAGGCAACGAATTGGGTCCTGCACCGCTCATGACGAGTCCGCACTCAGGCGTCTACCCGCAGCAGCAGCCCCGTCAGGTACTGCCCCTCCGGATGCGCCAGGCTCACCGGATGATCGGCGCCGGGACCCAGTTGGCGCAGTACCTGCACGTCGCGGTGCGCGTCGACGGCGGCGCCGTGGACGATCTTCCAGAAGAGCTCGGCTGACACGTGCTGTGAGCAGCTGAAGGTCACCACGAAGGCACCGGGGACGGCGCGCCGCAGCGCCCACAGGTGCAGGTCCTTGTAAGCGCGCGCCCCGCGGTCGACCTCCTGGCGGCGCTTCACCAACGCCGGCGGGTCGAGAACCAGAACAGCGAAGCTGCGGTCGATGTCGCGCAGGTAGCGAAACACGTCGCCTTCCACGAACTCGGCCGCTGCCGCGGGGAGCGCGTTGGCGGACCAGTTCGCGCGCGCCGCCCCCAGGGCGCGCGGCGAGCTTTCGACCGACACCACGCTGCGCGCGCCGCCGGCGCCGGCATAGACGCCGAACGCCCCCGTGTAGGCGAACGCGTTGAGCACGTCGCGCCCTGCGGCCAGCTGTCGGACCAACAAGCGATTGTCGCGCTGATCGAGAAAGAACCCCGTCTTCTGCCCGAGCCGCACGTTCACCAGGAAGTGCAGGCCGCACTCACGAATCGCGACGGGTTCATCCGGCGGGTCCCCGAGCAGCGGGCCCTCCTCGGGTTCGAGGCCTTCCTCGCGGCGCACGCTGCCGGTGCTGCGCTCGTAGATGCACGAGGGTGCCAGCGTGGCACACAGCGCGGCGACAACATGTGGCCGCAACGCCGCGGCGCCGGCGGTGAGGCATTGCAGCACCACCGTCGAGCCATAGACGTCGGCAATTACGCCGGGCAAGCCATCGCCTTCACCGTTGAGGACCCGGAAGGCGTCGGTCTCTGCCGGCAGCACCGCGTTCCGCCACGCCAGCGCCGCGGCCACGCGCGCGTGGCAGAACGCCGCATCGATCGGCTCGTCGACGCGCGTCAGCATCCGCACGGCAATGGCGCAGCGCGGGTTGGCATAGCCGCGGCCGAGAAAACTGCCATCCGCCGCCTGCACGGTGACCAGCGAGCCGGGCGTGATCAGCGGATCGACCTGCGCGATTGCGCCGGAAAAGATCCATGGGTGGCCGAGCAGTACCGGCCGCTCCTTGCGCGGTTTCAGACGGATGACGGGTTGCGACACGCAGGCGTCGTAGCACATTTTCCGCTTGTCGTCGCAGCCCGTCGGCTCGATCGCACACAGGTATGGTGCCGCGCGACGGAACGTGCTACACGTTGAACCTCATTTGGCATGGGTGACAGTCCAACAAATTCCCCCCCACAAAGGAGTCTGGCCATTTCGACCAAGGTTTTCGTCGGCAACTTGAACTTCCGTACCACGGAACAGCAGCTCGCAGACACCCTCGCCGGGGCTGGGAACATCACGCACATCCACATGGGCACCGACCGGGAAACCGGGCGCTCGCGTGGGTTCGCCTTCGTGGAGTTCGCCAGCGAGTCGGAAGCGGCAGAGGCGATCAAGAAGTTCGACGGCTTCGAGATCGACGGGCGCAAGCTACGAGTCAACACCGCAGATGACCGTCCGCGCCCACCCGGTGGGCCGCGCTTCGGCGCGCCACGTGGCGACCGTCCAGCGTACGGAAACTCGGGGGCGGCACGGCCTGAGTCACCGTGGTTCGGCGCCGGCGCCGGCGGTGGCGGGGACGGCGGTTTTGGCGGCGGCGGCAAACCCTTCAAGAACAAGGGGAGCCGGCGCGGACTCCGCGGCCGCAAGCGCAGCCTCAGCTTCTGAGGCGGCGCCGCCGCCTCTCTCAGTCGGCGGTTTCAGAAATCTCGGCTTGGTGTGTCCGCCTTACGGACGCAACGGGGGTGCTGCGACTTCGTTCGTCGACGTCATCGCCCCTTCCGCGTGATCGCCGCGTCGGGTCACGGGCACATAATCACGTGGCCCTGACCCGATGTACAATTGGCGGGGCCGTGCAATGCGGGTTTCCGGGTCGAGCAGCATCTCCTGCCACTGCGCTAGCCATCCTGGTGTGCGGCCAATCGCGAACAGTACCGGGAACATATCGAGCGGGAAGCCCATCGCCTGGTAGATAATGCCGGAGTAGAAGTCGACGTTCGGGTACAGGCGGTGCGAGATGAAGTAATCGTCTCCCAGGGCAATCCGCTCGAGCTCGAGCGCGATCTCGATCAACGGGCTCTTGCCGGTCACCTCGAACACCTCGTCCGCAATGCGCTTGATGATCTTGGCGCGCGGATCGTAGTTCTTGTACACGCGGTGACCGAACCCCTGCAGGCGGATTTCGCCCGCCTTGACCCGTTTGATGTACCCGGGAACGTTCCTCACGCTGCCGATCGCCGTCAGCATGCGCACCGCCGCTTCATTGGCGCCGCCGTGGAGCGGACCGTAGAGCGCGGCGGTGGCGGCCGCCACCGCCGAAAACGGGTCCACTTGCGAGCTGCCGACACTGCGCATGGCGTTGGCGCTGCAGTTCTGCTCGTGATCGGCATGCAGAATGAAGAGCACATCGAGCGCCCGCTCGAGCACCGGGTTCGGTCTGTACTTCAGCTCTGTCTTTTTGAGCATCATGTTGAGGAAATTACCGGTGTAGCTGAGATCGTTGTCGGGATAGGCATACGGCATGCCGATCGAATGGCGGTAGGCGAACGCCGCCAGCGTCGGCATCTTGGCGATCAGCCGGTGCATCTGCACCTTGCGGGATTCCGCATCAAAAATCTTCTTGGCATCAGGATAAAACGTCGACAGCGCACCGACCGTACTCACCAGAATGCCCATGGGATGCGCGTCGTAATGGAACCCGTCGATGAACATCTTGGTGTTTTCGTGCAGGATGGTGTGCGTGGTGATGTGGTGCACGAACTCCTTCAGCCGCGCCGGCGTCGGCAGGGCCCCCTTGACGATCAGGTAGGCGACCTCCAGGAAGGTGCTCTGCTCGGCCAGCTGTTCAATGGGATACCCGCGGTAGCGCAGGACCCCCTGGTCGCCGTCGATAAAAGTGATGGCACTCTTGCACGCGGCCGTGTTGGTAAACGCCGGGTCGTAGCTCATCAAGCCGAAATCCTGCTCCGACACCTTGATCTGCCGGAGGTCCATGGCGCGGATCGCTTCGAGCTCGATGAGTATCTCGTACGTCTTTCCAGTGCGGTTGTCGGTGATCGTCAACGAGTCCTTGGCCATCGCAAACCTCCTCGTACGCTGATCACACTGCCACGCGCGGAGCGCTGCCGCAATTGGCCCGGCGCGACAACAGACAACCGACGACAGACTCGAGACAACGCACCAAGGGAACCCGAGGATTGCCGGCTGGCGTGTCCGTCCTCCGTCCTCCGTCCTCCGTCCTCTGTCCTCTGTCCTCTGTCCTCTGTTGTCTGTTGTCTGTCCCCGAACTGCCGATTGACTGACCGAAGCGCTTTGTTAGTCTCAGCCGGCCTGCCACGTTTTATCATCCGGGCAGCAATGAGTCGAAGAATGCCGGAGCGAGGACCATGGACGGCGATCGGCGAAGAGACGCTGGACGGAGCGCGTTGGCCGTCATGCACGGCCGTACGTATCGCATCTTGACAAGTCACGTCAGACGCATCCTCTTCGCCGCCATCGCGCTCTATGCCGCCGGCGAGGCGGCTTCCTCGCCGGCCTCCGTGGCGTTCGCGGCGGGAGCGACCAGCGGCGCACTGCCGATCACGGCCGCCACCGTGCGTGTGCAACCAAGCGTGCGTATGGTGAACTTCGTGGGGACGTTGTACGGCAATGAGGACGTGACGCTGTCGAGCCAAGTCGAAGGCCAGATCAAGTCGCTGAGCGCCGACCTTGGCGATCACGTCGAGGCCGGCCAGGCGCTGGCACAGATCGAGGACGATCAGTGGCGCGCGCGTCTACGCGAAGCGGAGGCCACGCTGGCCAAGGCGCGCGCCGACGAGGCGCGCGGCCGTCAGCTGGTCGACCGCAAAGTCATCTCGCCGCAGGAGTACGAAAGCATGAAGACCCTGGTCGAGGTGGCGCTGGCCCAGCGCGACACGCTCACCGTCACCATCCGCCATGCGCGCGTCGAGGCGCCCATCAGCGGTGCGGTCGCGCGGCGCTTTGTCTCCAGTGGCGAATACGTGCACCCGGGCAGCCAGCTGTTCAGCCTGGTCGCCGAGGACCCGCTGAAGCTGCGCGGCGACGTCCCGGAACGCTTCGCGCACGAGCTGCAGATCGGGCAGACCGTACAGGTGCGCGTGGATGCGTTTCCCAACGCCACATTCCCCGGACGTTTGGCGCGCATCAGCCCGGCCTCCAACCCGGAGAATCGTTCCATGGCGGTGGAGGCGACCGTCGACAACCACGAGCATACGCTGAAGCCCGGTTTCTTCGCCAACGCCGCCGTGGCCACCCGCACGGATGACCGCGCGCTGCTGGTTCCGCAGGAAGCCGTGGTCACCTTCGCCGGCGTCACCAAGCTCTTCGTCATCAAGGACGGCGTCGCGCACGAACGCCGCGTGCAAACCGGCACCCGCGGCAGTGGCGGGCTGGTCGAAATCACCGAGGGTTTGAACGGGGATGAGCTCGTCGCCACCTCGAGCCTCACCAAGCTGGAGGACGGGGGCGCGGTCATCATCCAAGAGCCCCCGGGGGCCACGCACGAACCGGCATCGTGACACGCAGCCGCATGGCCCCGACGCACAGCCGCCGGTCACGAGAAGCGCTGCCCGCCGGCGTGATCCGCGCCCATGATCGTGCTACATGGCGCGCAATCAACAGGAGGAGATGTATGGAGGTGTGGGTTTCCGCAGTGGCGATCATCGGTGGGCTTCTCCTCACCCCGGCGTTGGCGCAGGAACCGCAGGCGCCCGTCGCCGCGCCCGCCCCCCGCGATGTACAGCTGCTCGACGAGGTGCCCGACTACGCGACCATCCTCGTCCATCAATGGCGCGATGGCGTGCCACAGGACGTCACCTCTGACGAAGCGTCGACGACGGGCTATGGCCTGCTGCTCAACGCGCCCATGCAAGCGACGACCTTGGCGGAGTGCATCGCGTTGACGCTGAAGAACAACACCGATCTGCAAGTGCAACGCCTCAATCCGGTCGCCGCAACCGCCGGCGTGCGCAGCGCGTTGTCGATCTTCGATCCCGCCCTGTTCGCCGACATCAACCGCAATCGGAACACCACCCCCTCGACGACGTTCTTGACGGGGGGCGGCTCGGTGACCGGGACGACCAATGGTCCAGCGACCACCTTATTCAACCAGAATTTCAGCGTCAATGCCGGGCTGCGCAAGACGCTGCTCACCGGCGGTCAGCTCGCCCTGCGCTTTACGAACACGCGCAACACGGCCAACGCCTCAATCGCCAACACACTGGTGCCGCAGTATACGACGTCGCTCGGCCTGTCGCTGAACCAACCGCTGCTGCGCAACTTCGGGTGGAAATATTCCCTGCTGATGGTCGAAATTGCACAGAACACTGAACAAGAGACCTATCATCAATATGCCTCGGTCATCGCCACGATCGTCACGCAGGTCGAGCGCGCCTACTGGACCCTGGTGCTGGCCACGGACAATGTCCGCGTCCAGGAGCAAGGTTTGGAGCTCGCCAACGAGCTGTTGCGGCAAAACGAAGGCCGCTTCAATGTCGGGGCACTGCCGCAAACCGCCGTATTGGAAGCCAAAGTCAACGTGGCCAACCGCGAGGCGCTGTTGATCCAGGCGCGCAACAGCTTGGTGGTCGCCCGCGACAACCTGCGAGCCATCATCAATGCCCCGAATGCCAGCGGGACCGCGTTGATCATGGTCGATCCGCAAGACAAACCGACGGTTGAGCCCTATCACATCGATCTCGATCGCAGCTTGCGCGCGGCGCTGGAGCAGCGCCCCGAGCTCCAAGCCGCCAAGCTCGACATCCATGGCAAGGGCCTGCAACGCAAGATCGCCGAAAACCAGTTGTTGCCGCAGGCCAACCTGGTCGCGGGCATCGGCATGAACGGCCTCTCCGGCGGTCGGCCGTTGATCAGCAATCCTCTCAATCCGTCGGCCCCGCCGGCGCCTATAGCCCCGTCCACCCTCGACGGCAGCTACGGCAGCGCGGTCGATATGCTCACGGACGGCCGCTACTACAACTATGCCGTCGGCGCGACGATCGACATTCCCATCGACAACGCCGCTGCCAAGGCCAGCTACGCACAGGCCAACATCGCGCTGAGCCAATCCAAGCTGTCGATGCAGAAACTCCAAGAGCAGGTGACACTGGAGATCACCACGTCGGTCAGCAATTTGGAGAGCGACCTCAAGAGCATTGAAGCGACCCACATCGCCCGCACCCTCGCGGAAGAGAACGTGCGCGACCAGAAAGCCCGCTATGACGTCGGGCTGGCGACCACCAAGGATCTGCTCGACTACGCCGACCGCCTGACGCGCGCACAGTTCGCGGAGATCGAAGCGTTGACCCAGTACAATAGCGACC
>CAZTDK010000265.1:0-8004 GCA_964611965.1 uncultured Binatia bacterium (SeqCode)
CACATCTCCCCCCGAGTCGTAGTCGTGTACGCAGATATTCTGCATTTCTCAATATGAATTCTTCCCATGCGGTCGAAACGCGGGTAGGTATGCGCGATGATGCGAACATTCCTGGTGCTTGCATTCTTGGTGCTCAACGCCGCCGTGGCTGACGCGAATGGCTTGCTGAAGGTTGGTGATCCCTTCCCGTCGTGGAGCCTCGTTGATCAAACGGGGAAGACGGTCACGTCGCGCGATCTTGCCGGCAAGAAATACCTGCTGTGGTTCTATCCAAAGGCCATGACTTCGGGTTGTACGGCGGAGGGCAACGGTCTGCGCGACAAGTTTGCCGACTTGCAGAAGGCCGGTGTCGATGTGCTGGGCGTGTCGTTCGATCCGCCGCAAGACAATGCGCGTTTCGTACAGGCGCAGCAGTTTCCGTTCCGATTGCTCTCCGACACGGACCGTACACTGGCGACCGCCGTTGGCGCTGCCGACTCGGCGCAGCAACCTGTGGCGCGGCGGATCTCCTACCTCATCGGTCCCGACGGAAAGGTACTACGCGTCTACGGCGCGGTGACGCCGGCGACGCATGCCGACGAGGTGCTGCGCGATCTGCGTGTTGAAGCGCCGTAGCGAAGCGCCACGGGTCTTCCGCATCTGACGATGTCCGTCGGCCATGGCCGCGCGCGACGAGCAACCGACAGTGGCATCCAACAGACACTCAGTTGCAGGCCTTACCCGCGCCGCCCCGTGACGATCCATGCGGCGGCGGTCATGCGCACTCGTTGAGACGCATAAAACGGGGCGATCGCTTCGCGCACGGCCGTAGTCACTACCAGCCGTGCGGCTTCACCGGCCTGGCGCAATGCGGTTGCCACCGGGCCGATCTGCAGCACGAAATCGACGGCGTCATCCAGGGCGCCGTCACCTCCGATCGCCAGGGTCTCGTCAACGGCTTCGAAGCGCAGCGCCGCGAACCCCGCTTGCGTCAGGATGTTGCGAACGCGCTCCGCATCGGCGAAAGCAAATGGCCCCGGCGCTCCCGGTGGGGACGGTGGCGGCAGGGGGACATGCCGAGCGATCGCCGCCAGTGGAAGCGACATCCACTGGTTGCGTTGCAGGTCCTGCCAGCACACGAACGCCAGGCGCCCGCCCGGCCGTAGCGCGGCACGCAAGTTCGCGAACGCCGCCGCCGGGTCGCTGAAGAACATGACGCCGAAGCGCGAGAAGACGAGGTCGAAGCTTCCGGGCGCAAAGGCGCACGTCTGGGCGTCGGCGTTCTCGAAGCGCACGTTGTCGAGGCCGGCCTCGTCGGCACGCTGGCGCGCTCGGACGAGCGCGGGTGCGGAAATGTCGGCGCCAACCACGGCGCCGCGCGGACCGGTCTGGCGCGCCAGATCCAGCGTTGTCTCGCCGCAGCCGCAGCCGACGTCGAGGATCTGTTCGCCCGTCCCGATCGATGCCCGCTGCATCGCCAGTACGCCGAGCGGCCGCAGCTGCGCGTCGAGCTGCGCCTGCAGCCCGACCCATTTCTGCCCTTGCTCGTTCCAATAGGTGATCTGCTCTGCGTTGGGTCCCTCGGAGGCAAGTATCGTGGTTGCCATCACACCTCGCTTATCGGAATTGAATGGGTGCCGCTGCGGCTGCCCCAAGTATCGGAGAACCACGAAAGCACCAAAGTTCGAAATCACGAAAACGAAGATGCGGGTCGAGTTCTCTTTTCGTGCTTTCCCGCTTTCGTGTTTCCGTGATGCTCATTTGGTTGCGGGACCAGCGGCGGCGTGCGGTCGTCGTCGACTATTCGCCGCTGGCGATGGGCAGCGACACGCAAAAGGTCGCACCCTTTCCCAGCTCGCTGCGCACGCCGATCCGTCCGCCGAGCATTTCGATCAAGCGGCGCGCAATGTAGAGACCCAGCCCCACGCCACCGTGCCGGCGGGTTGCCGAGCTGTCGGCCTGGCGAAACGGCTCGAAGATGACTTGCTGGGTTTCCGGCGCGATGCCGATGCCGGTATCGATGACGTGAAATTCGACGCTGCCACCGGTGTCCGCCGCATTGATCGTTACCGTGCCGTGCTCGGTGAACTTGACGGCGTTGCCGATCAGATTCTTCAGAACGATCTTCAGCTTCATTGGATCGGTGCGCAACAGCGGCAGCACCGGCGGGATGCTCCAGGTAAACTGAATGCCGTGGCGCTTTTGGAGATCCCGGGTCTCGGCGTCGATCTCGCGCAGCAGTGCCGCCGGCTCGACCTCTTCGAGGTTGATCGGCAAGCGCCCGGCTTCCAGCCGACTGACATCGAGCGTCGTGTTGATGAGATCGAGCAGCTGGTAGGCGCTGTTTTCGATGCGCAACAGCGGCTCGGACTGCTCGGGTGTCACCGTGCCGAAGGCGCCGTCGAGCAGCAAATCGTTGTAGCCGACGATGACGTTGAGCGGCGTGCGCAGCTCGTGCGACATGGTGGCCACGAAGTCCGATTTCAGTCGGCTGGCGCGCCCGAGCTGTTCGACGAGCCGGGCATTCTCCAACGCCAGCGAGGCCAACTGTGCCATGCCGCGAGCGATGCGCTCTTGCTGTGGAGTAAAGGGGTCCTTGCGACGGAGGCGGCAGGCCGAGTGGAAACCAATCATCTGCTTGCCGCGGCGCAACGCCATTCCCATGGCGAAGTTCAGCCCCAACTCGCGACCCAACATCTGCAAACCCGGGTCGGGCAGATCCGCCATGCGTTGCTGATTCACCTCGTTTTCCTCGAGCGGCCCCAGGGTCGCGGCCATGAGGTCGCGCGGCAAAACCAACAAACGCAGGGCTTCCCAGCGTTCGGCTGACCACCCATACGCGGCCACCGGCACGAAGGAATCATCTTCAGGTCTCCAGAGAATCGTGTGACTCGCCTCGCAGTCCAGCACTTCGGTGGTGAGCTGACACAGGCGGTCGAGCAGCAGCGGCGTATCGAGCAGCGAAATCATCTCGTGGCCGATGCGCGCCAGCGCCGCGGCGATCTGCGCTTCCTCCTGCTGGACGCGATACAGCTCTGTGGTTTCAAAGGCGACAGCAACCTGGTGGGCGATGCTTTCGAGCAGCTGCGCTTGTTCCAGGGTGAAGTGTCCCTCCGCGGCCGTACTGATGGCTACCAGCGCGCCGAGGACGCGGCCACGTACCGCGAGCGGAGTGGCGACGAAGGCGCGGATCCCAAAGTGGTTGAAGATGGCCTCCGGCATCAGCTGCTGTTCGGCGACGTCGTTGACGAGCAAGGTCTTGCCACTGGTCAGCTTGTCGCCGATGGGCGTGCCCGGCGGGAATTCGAGCGCCACCGCATCCGCCAGCAGCGCCGGCGGCACACCGTAGCGGGCGATGTCGCGGTAGGTATTGCGCAGCGGATCCCAGCAGAAGGTGACGATGCGATCGCACGGCAGCAGCGCCGCTGTGCGGCGCTGGACGCGCTCGAGAATGGCGTCGAGGTCTAGTGAGCCGCCGATGTCTTTGGCGATCTCCAAGAGTGCCGCCATCTTCTGCTCGGCGCGTCGGCGATCGGAGATGTCGCGTGCGATGGTGGCAAAAAATTCCACGTGGCCCTGCGGGGTCCGGGGCGCAACGATGACCTGCGAGATCGGGAGGGCGTGTCCGTCGTGGGTGAGGAGCTCGGTTTCGCCGCTCCACACGCCGTTGCGAATGGCAGCGGGCAGTGCCACCTCACGCAGCAACCGGCGAGTGCTCTCCGGCTGGTAGCTCTGGACGTGGGCTGCCCCCAGCTCATCGTAAGGGCCGATACCGACGAGCTTGCGGCCCGTGCTGTTGACATACAGAATCCGCCCACTGACGTCGGTGATGCCGACAAAATCGCTGGTCGCTTCGAGCACGGCGTTGAGTTGCCGGCGGGCCCCCTCGGATTGCCGCAACGACGTGATATCGACGATGAGCCCACGCACCCGGTCCGGCCGTCCATCCAGGTCGCACACCACGCGAACGCGGTTGCGCAGCCAGACGACGCGTCCGTCGGCGGCCACGGCGCGATACTCCAGCGCGTGATCGCGTGCCGCGGCCGTTTCCGTCCGACACTGCGCCAGCACCGCGTCGCGATCTTCCGGATGAATGAGCTGCGCAAAGAAATCCGGTGTTGACAGCCAACGATCGACCGGAAACCCGAGCATGTCCTGCGCATACTGGCTCACGAACGTGAAGTGTAAGCTGGCGGCGTCAGCCTCCCAGACGATCGCGTCGAGTCCTTGCAGCAGATCGTGATAACGCTGTGCCGCAGCGTCGGCTTCTGCCTTGAGCCGCTGGATCTTGGCCAAGGTGGTTTCCGTCCTCCCCACGTCTGTCACCACAGCGCAGTTTGCCGTCGATTGTCGAGATGTCAAATGAAAAGGCGGCGGATTAAGCGCGGGAAACGCTACTTTTCCCGCGCACCCAAGGCTCTGAGGGTTTCTCACGGGCCGGAACCCCCGGCCGGCGTGACCAGGATTCCCTGCGATGCATACGCTGACGCCCCCTCGCCATTCCCATGAACAGGATGCAAGACGCGCTTCTGCATCACGCGCGCACCGCGGACGGCTGGCATGCGTGGTGCTCGAAGGATTTCCCAGAGGGGGTGGCACATGAAACCCATCGGTCGCATTGCTCTGACGATCCTCTTCCTCTGTAGCGTCGTGTCGGTACGACTGGTGCGCGCCGAGTTGCAAGACGGTGATGTCCTCGGCCCGTCGAACGCGGAGGAGGCCAAAGGGCTCCTGCCCGATGAGATCCTCGACCACTATCGACAGGGTGAGTACATCAACCCGATCCTCGACATCAACAAGCCGGGCTACATGAGCCTGCAGTTGCCGGCCGACTTTCAGGAGGCCACGCAGGCCAACGCCGGTCTGTACGAGTTGTCTCCCGCCGGCTCCATCGTCGAGAAACGTAGCGGCCAGCAACCGCCGTACGTCTTCGGGCTGCCATTCCCGGACATCGACCCGCAGGATCCGCAGGCCGGAACGAAGATCGTATGGAACTTCTTCTACAGTACGTGGTACAGCGACAATACTCACTTCCTTACGGAATTGGTCATGCTGTCGCGCGGTGGCGTCGACCGCCGGCTGTCGACTGACGTGTTGACGCTCATGTACGACGGCACGGCGGACGCGCGCGGGCGCGCCAACCCCAATAACCTGCTCTTGCAAACGATGGCGCGCGTGGTGTCACCGGCGGATCTCGCGGGTACGACCTCCCTGACGTGGCGCTTCCGCGATGGGGACAAGCACGACTCGCTGTGGACCTACGTGCCGGGACTGCGCCGGGCGCGCCAGGTGAGTGCCCTCAATCGCTCGGATGGATTCCTCGGCTCGGACATCAGTCTCGACGATGGCTCATTCTTCGACAGCAAGCCCGAGGACTTCATCTTTCGCTTGGTGGAGCGGCGCGAGCAGCTCGTGCTCGTCGACCCGTTCAGCGTGCGCGGCGAAGGCGAGATCCTGCCGGTATCCGGGGGCGGATGGCGGATCTTCTGGAAGGACGTGCCACGCATCGGTGCCGATGCTCCCGACTGGCATGGTTTGCCGTGGGCGCCGGTGAGCGCGGTGTTGGTGCGCCGTCCGGTGTGGATTGTCGAAGCCACGCCGCGTGATCCGAATTATCTATTTGGCCGCCTCGTGCTGCGCTTCGATGCCGAAACGTACCAAGGGAGCTTCACGACCAAGTTCGATCGGGCGGGCACGGTCATGATGTCGTACCAGGCAGCCACTGGCGCCTATTACAGCGGTGACAACGGACAAACCTACATCCCCGCCGGTGGGATCGCCGTTCGTACGGTCGAGAACTATCCCTACACACGGGCGACCGTCGTGCTGTTCCCGCCGCGCCGGCGAGAGAATCCAGCCGACTATCGTATCCCGCTGTCACCCGATGCGTTCAACGCGGATGCACTCATACGCTTTGGCAAGTAGCCACGTGTCGGGCAACCGGCAGCAGCGCGTTAGCGGCGCGCTGCTGCTGGTTGTCGCGACTGCAGGGCTCCTGATCGCGGCGTGGCCGCGCCTGCCGCAGTTGGCGCGCACTGCGAGCCTGGTGCCGCTGGATGATCCCGCGGTTCAACTCGACCACTCGATCACCACGGAGTTCGGCATGGCCAACCCGGTGGTGTGGATCGTCGAGGCACGCAGTGGAACGGTGTGGACACCGGCGCTGTTGGCTCGCGTGCAAGCCCTGACCCGCGAGGTCTTTACCGTTCCGAGTGTGATCGCACTCGACGTCGTCAGCCTGGCCTCGCCGAACCTGCGTGACCTGCGTGTCACCGAGGACATGCTCGAGCCGGTCTACTTGATGGGCGAGGTGCCGCAGAGCGCAGAGGCGATCGCCGATCTGCGCCACCGCGTCGACAGCAATCCCAACTACGGCGGTACGCTGGTGAGCCGGGACGGCCGCGCCGCGATGGTGGTGGCGAACTTTGCGGCTACCGCGGACCCGCAGGCGGTGACGGCCGCGGCGCTGGCACTGCGCGACCGCTACAGCGACGCGCAGGCCGCCGTCTTCGTCACCGGCGCCCCGGTGCTTGCCGCGTTGGCGCCACGCGCGGCCCCGACCCTGGCGGTCGGTGCCGTGGTCGTTCTCGGCGCCGGGTTTCTCATGCTCCTCGCGATGGCCGGTCTACGCACAGCGCTGGCAGCGGCCCTCGCCGCCGTGGTGGCGCCGCTGTGGGCCACTGCGATCGTTACCGCCGCGGGTGCGGCGGTGTTGCCGTGGACGGCGTATGCGATCCTGCCGGCGGCGCTGTTGGCGGCTGCGGTCGCGACGGCGCCGCCGCGTCCGTGGCGGGCGCGATTGGATGTCGTGGTCGCATTGGGCATGGGTTGGATCGCGCTGGCCGTCATCGCGGGCGCGCCCGCGGCGGCGTTCGGCATAGCCGGTGCCGTTGGGGTTGCAGCGGCCGTGACGGCCGGCGCAGCGGCGCGCGCACTGCTTGGAATGGAGATCCCCGCAGGACCGTACTCTCCAGCAATGCGCCGCGGTGCGCTGCTGGTGTTGGTCGTGGCCGCGCTGGGATTGCCGCGCCTCTGGACCTCCTTCGGGCTGTTTGGGTATGGCGCACACTACCTCCCGGCCGGGCTGGTGACCGACTTGCGTGCGCTGGAGCGCGACTTTCCGCCGCCGACCGCGTTGGCCATTCGCTTCACCGGCGCGCCGGGATTTGTCGAATCACCCGACGTGTTGCATTCCCTCGACACGCTCGCCGACGCCGTGCGCCACGATCCGGCGGTGGTGCGAGTCTTGTCATTGGCGGACCTCGTAAAGCTTGTGAATCGCGCGTTCAATGAGAACAAGGAAGAGTTCGGGGTGATTCCCGACGAGCGTGCGATGGTGGCGCGCTACCTGGCACTGGCGTACTCGCCCGGCTTTGCGCGTTTCGTCGATCGCGCCTTCACGCGTTCGGCCTTGTGGGTATACCTCTCGAGCGACAGTGCGGCGGATCTCGCGCGTGTACGCGCCACCCTCGCCGAGCAACTCGCGCAGCACCCGGTTGCGGACGTGCACGTCGACTTCATCGGTGGCGACGGCGCCGTCGTTCTGGTTGCGCGGCGCGCGGCGCGGGCCCTGGCTGCCGGCGCCGTTGCGTTGGTGCTCTTGAGTGCGTTCGGGATGGGCATGCTCGCCGGCTGGCGTGCCGGGATCACGACGCTGATCGGCGGTGCCGCGGCGGCAACCTTCGCAGCTGGGTTATTCGGGTGCTTCCACGTGCCGTTCGATCTGCTCTCCCTTCCCTGCATGATCGGAGCGACGGCGGCGGCGGTGGCACTCGTGGCCGTTGGCGACAGTCGCGTGCTGACTCCAGCCCTCGCGGTCATGGCGGTGCTCGCTTGCGCGGGGCTGCTGGCGGGCGCGAACGGCCTCGGTCCCGTGGCTGCGGTCCTGTTCAGTGCCCCGGCGGTGGCGGTAGCGGTGTGTGGTCTGCGCGCCGCTCATCCGAGCGCAGTCTTGGCACACAAGGTCTTATCTAACCCTGATGTGACAGAAAAATTCCGGCTTTGAGGCGGCGCTTCATAATGAGA
>CAZTDK010000266.1:0-8003 GCA_964611965.1 uncultured Binatia bacterium (SeqCode)
GCCAGCACCGCACGCATCCCCAAGCGCACCAGCGGATCGGGGTGTCCGATCATGATCCTAATCGGTACGGAGCGCCGAGATGCAATCGCAGTCCCTGGCCGATGGTTCGTCATCGCGTCTGACTGGAGCAATGCCCATACCAGGAGAGAATCGCATCGCCTCTTCATTTACGATGCGTATGCCGCAATGGTTATCTATCGGCGCAGGCATGAAGAGGGACGCAACAAGAGGGATCGGAGCCGCGCCTGCGCCACGGAGGATGAGGCCTCCTCCTCCGTCATTCCACGGGGCGCAATCGGCAAGAGCGCCACAAACTCGACTACTGCTCGCCGTAAAGCAGGACGGTCCAGGATTTCGCCCGCGCCGAAGAAAATCCGCAGATTTCACAGATTAACGCAGACACCGGGTGAATCTGCGACAAACTGCGTCGATCTGTGGATCAATTCATCGTCTCCGCTTCGGATCTGGGGCGCTCTTGTCTTGCTCCAGCTCGGCATCACACAGTTGTATGCTGACGTCGATCAACTCGCGCACCAGGTGCCGGAAACGTCGAAACTCCGCAATGTGCGCGCGTGCGCGACCAACCGCATGCGCCGGAATGATGCGGGTGCGCGTCTTTCCCTTCGCATGCGCAGTCAACGACCAGCTCGGCCCATGGCCGCCGGCGCCTGCAGCGCAACGGCAGTTGGCCTTGCCGCACTTCCGATAGCGCGCGATGAGGGTTCCCGGGCGCAGCTCACCAAGACGGGCCAACTCGCCGAGAATCTCCCGGCGCCGTTGCTGCAATGCCGCGGTCATCTGACCTCCATAGGACCTGCGGTCGGCGTCCTTTCTGTGGGCCGCTCCCGTTGGTCGCTGTAATCTTCCATGTCCAACAGGCTCCTAAGGCCGGCGCCTCTTCTTTGGTCCGCTCCCGTCGTTCGCTGCGGACTGCCAAGGCCGATAGGCTGCTAGCGCTCCATCTGACAGTAGAGACTACTGTCAGATAGGCGTGCGGAACGCCGCCGAAGGCGACGTGCGAAAACACGGCCATACGATCACCTGCTGTATCAAAAGCGCGAACCCGCGAGTTCGCCGTGCGCGTCAGGGCGCCACCGGCAGTGGCGCCACGACTCCCGCAGCCACTCGCCCATAGCGGTCTTCGAGGCGTACGACGTCATCGAGCTCCGGAGTCGATGTTTCCAGAACATCGGAGGTCTCGACCGCCGCCATTCGATGGCGCAGGCCCGGTGGGATGTGAACGCTCTCGCCGGCTCGCACCCGCAACCGGCGCCGTGGCCCGCTTACCGGCGCGACATCTAGCTCGACGATGCCCGTAAGCACGTAAATGGTCTCGTCCTTGACCTGGTGGTACTGGTAACTGAGCTGCTGACCACCTTCGATGTGCAACGTCTTGCCAACGTAACGTGTGGTTTCCGCCCAGATCACCTCAAACCCCCACGGCTTCTCGATCCGACGACCAACAAAAGGGACGCCTGCGTCCATCACACCCTCCACTTTGGTGTTCCTGCGTCGGCGGCACGCCGCTCGACATCGAGAAAAGAACCGGCGTGCCTCACTGCAGGAGGCCGATCGCCGCTTCGGCCGCGACGGCACCCGCCTCGCCGCAGTGTCGCCCCTCACCGGGCAGACACACGAGTTGCTTGCAGATCCGGCAACTGCCGGCCACGATCTCGGACACCGGATCGAGCCGCAGTCGGAAACGCCGCACGCGTACACCGGCGATATCGCACACCCGCACCAATGCGTTGGTCTGTCTTTCCTCGATCATTGTGTCGGCCAGGAAGACCTCGCGCACCTTGCGCCGGCGGATGATCTCCGGCAGCTGGTCGAGACCTCCCAATACCCTGATGCCGTTCACGCGCTGGCCCCACAGGCAGGAGTTATCGTCGATGAAGCCAGCCGATCGGTAGCCGAGTCCTGGGTACTGCCTGAGCTGCTCCAAGACCGTCGCCCCGGCGTGCCCGGCACCATAGATCAACACGGCGCCGGCATCCGCGTGGCTCCGATCATGCAGCGCGTCGAGCACCCTGAACAGCAGGCGCGCACCAATCACCAACGTGACGCTCAGATAGAAGTCCAGGACCAACACGGTGAGGGCGCCGGCCGGAATCCCGCAGACCAGCGCTACCACTCCTGCAGCCGCCGCCTCGGCAGCAATGACGCCCTTCATCACACCGACGAGGTCCGCCGCGTCGGTGAATCGGTACGCGCGCTTGTACAGCCCCGTGTAGGCGAGGGTGATCAACTTGACCGCGGCGACCACCGCCACGCTCTGCAAGAAATAGCCGCGCGACCGCTCTCCAAGCACGCCGCCGCTGACGACCAACATGGCGGCCAAGTAGCTGACCTCGATGAACAGCGTGTCGAGCAGGGCTTTGAACAGTCGCCGATTGAACGCCGGCAGCTCCAAAAGTGGCAGCAGGGTGCCGAGCCGCAGAATCTGTAGCTCGCGATAACCCAACTGGCGCACGCCAACGTAGGTGGTCAGACTCACCGCAACGACTAATACCGCAGCCTGTAGACCATGGGCTGTCACCGCGAGTGCGGCCATCGCGCCCAGCATCGCACACACCCCGTAGAGCAGCAGGACCACCCGGCGTTGCGTCAACCCCAGGGTCATCAGGCGATGGTGGATATGATCCCGGTCCGCCTGGAAGAGCGACACCGAGCCAACCAGGAAAAAGTGATACTGGTTATGTTCGGGGTCGGGGGACACCACCCGCAGCTCACGAAGCAAGCGGCGGAGCATCGCCAGCAACGTGTCCATGATCGGCAACCCCAGCGCGAGAATCGGCATCAAGACGACCATCGCGGTCGCGCCCTTCTGCGAGGCGTGTATGGAGAGCACGGCGAGCAGATAGCCGAGCAGCAGACTACCGCTGTCGCCCAGGAAGACCGAAGCCGGATTGAAGTTGTAGAACAAAAATCCGGCCAGCGTTCCCGCCAGTGTCACCGCCAGCAGTGCCGCGTCGACGTTGCCGGCGGGGATGGACACCGCAAACAACGTGGCCGCGGCAATCAGGCCGACCCCGGCAGCCAGGCCGTCGAGCCCGTCGATCAAATTGAACGCATTGGTGATACCCACGACCCAGAGCAGCGTGAGCGGCGGCCCGAGCCATCCGAGTGCGATGCTGGCGTCGGTGAACGGATTGGTGACCCGTGTGATGCCATAGCCACCGGCGAGGGCAATCATCCCGGCGAGTACCTGGAACGCAAGCTTCGCGATCGGTCCGAGGCTGCGTACATCGTCCACAGCCCCACCGGCCGAAACAACAATCCCTCCGACGAGCAGCCACGTCCAGCTGCCGCCAAGCCCGAAGATGCCGTTGGCAAACATCAATTCGAGCACACGTCCAAGCGCCAATGCCGCCAGGAATGCGGCCAGCACCGCCAACCCGCCCAGCCGGGGAATGCGTCCTTGATGCAGGCGCCGCCCACCGGGCTCGTCGACCGCGCCAAGCCGGAACGCTAGTTGCCGTACCAGCGGCGTGAACAGCAGCGCAAACCCAGTCGCACTGAGCCCGGAGACTGCGTACTTGAGCATGTGGGTCTCGCTTCCTCCGGTATTTTCCCGGAACACGGATGAAGGGGCGCGAAGCACGGCCGCCGGCTTGGCCAGCGCGGCGCGCTTCGACGATCCCCGGTCCCACTACAATACGGCACCGAGGCCGCCGTTGAGGTACGGCTGATGCGCCCTGGCCGCATGCGCCGCTGGTGAATACGGCACACCGACGCGTGCAGCGATCCAGCGATACGTTGCCGCCATGCCCGCTTCGAGTGATACTGAAGGTTCCCATTGCAGCACGGTCCGCAGGCGGGCGTTGTCACTGTTGCGGCCGCGCACCCCCTGCGGCTTCGTCAGATCGTAGCGCTTGTCGATGCTTTTGCAGGCAATCTTGGCGACCATGTCGACCAGCTGATTGATGCTGATCAGCCGATCTTGCCCGAGGTTCAACGGCTCATGGTAGTCGCTGCGCATCAGGCGGTAGATGCCCTCGACGCAGTCGTCGATGTAGCAATAGGAACGGGTCTGCTCGCCGTCACCCCAGACCTCGATCGTATCGCGGTCATCTGCCAAGGCGATCTTCCGGCAAATGGCCGCGGGCGACTTCTCGCGGCCGCCGTCGTAGGTTCCGAGTGGCCCGAAGATGTTGTGGAACCGCACGATGCGCGTCTGCAGGCCGAAGTCCTCGCGATAGTGCCGGCAGATACGCTCCATGTAGATCTTCTCCCAGCCGTAGCCGTCTTCGGCATCCGCCGGGTAGGCATCTTCCTCTTTGAGCGGCACCACCGCTGCCTCGGTCTGCAGGGACATCGGGTAGATGCAGGCACTCGAGGTGTATAAGTACCGACGTATACCGTTGACGAGCGCGGCTTCGAGCGTGTGCAGGTTGATGAGCGTGTTGTCGCGCACGATCTCGCCTTTGTTGGTCTCGATGAAGCCGATGCCGCCCATGTTGGCTGCCAAGCCATAGACCTCGTCGATCTGGCGCGTGGCCCGCAAGCAGTTGTCCCAACGGCGGAGGTCAAGGCGCTCGAATTCGTGCGCGCCGGTTGGCGCAAACTCCGGCTCCTTGATATCAACCCCGCGCACCCAATACCCGCGCTCCACCAAGTAGCGCGTCAGATGGTGCCCAATGAACCCACCTGCGCCGGTGACGAGGACTCGCGTTTGTCTGGTCATACTTTCTTCCTTTCTTTCTTGTTTCGAGCAGCGATCTGCTGCCGTCATTTGTCGTGCGTGTAGGCAGGCGGTGCTCAGGCCATTCGCGCGGGGACAGCGACCGGGCGGGGCGCCACGGCCGCGGCGGTGATCGAGCGATCGGCCATGCCTTCAATCAGCTCGACGAAACCGGGAAGCAAAGCGTCCTTGGAAATCCGCGCCGCCAGCGCCCGTCCAGCGCCCAACGGCGCTCCACACCGTGCGTGCGCGCCGTCTTGGATCAGCGCCACGAGCGCGTCGACGTCGCCATGCCGCACCTGCCCGTAGGAGACGCGGCGCGCTTCCGGCTGCCCGTCGTGGCAGCGTTGCTGCAGCGTCGATTGCCGCTCGAGCTGCGCGAGCAAGTCGCCAATATGGCTCTGCTCGGGACCGATGTAGAGCAGCGGCAAACCCACAGCCAGAATGTTGTACGGCTTGCAGGGATGCACGATGCCGGTGAATGCATCGCCCATGACAACGACGTGGACATCGGCCGCCGACAGCGATGCGGAGAGCGTGTCCAAAGGCTGATACGGCAAGCAAACGATGTTGACGAGACGATGAGCCGCGGCAAACGCCTGGACGCGAGCGAACTCGCTGCCGCCGCCGATGAAGCAGAAAGCGATGTCGGAGTCGGCTTGCAACTGGCGCGCGGCATCGAGCAGCGTGCCCAAGGGATGACACGGGCTGTGGTTGCCCGAGTACATGACGACGTACTTCCCCGCCAAGTTGTGCAGCGATCGGAAGGCGAGCCGACCAGCAAGGTCGTAGTGCACCGCATCGTCATGCGACCACGGCGGGATGATGCGCAGCCGTTCCGCCGCGCCGCCGCTGCGCACCACACGCTGCGCCATGAAGCGATCCAAGACGACGATGCGTGCAGCAGTGCGGACGCTGTAGCGCTGGCAGGCCATCAGGGCTCGGGCGCTGAGGGACTCGGGGCGCAGCCAGCCGGCAGCCAGGGCCTCGTCCGGGTTGAGGTCCATGAGCCAGAGCACCAGGCGCCCGCCCCTAACACGGACGAGCAGCGCCGCCAGAAACGCAATCAGCGGCGGTGAGGTCAGCGCCACCACTACCTCGCAGCGCGGCACCACAAGTACCTGCACGACGCAACTGATCCAGAAGCTCGCGAAGGTCACGGCGCGCCGCCAGCGGCTGCTCTTGCCCAGGTTGAGGGTAGAGATGCGCCGCACGTCGACGCCGTTCCACTGTTCGCGGGCCGCGAAGTGAAGCGCCGGGTCGTCATAGCCGCGGCGGCTGGCGACGACGGTCACGCGATGCCCGCGTTCTACCAGTGCCCGTGCCAGGTCGCTCAGGTGCTGTGCCGTCGAGACGACGTCGGGGTAAAAGCATTGATTGAGCAGCAGGATGTTCATGGCTCACAGTGAGCGCGCAGCGGGCGCAACCGCCTGCGCCGGCTTGGCGACAACGAAGGGGCCCAGACACAGCACATCCATGTCCGTGCGTACGAAGCAGTCGACCGCCTGCTGTGGCGTGTCGACGATCGGCTCATTCTCGTTGAAGCTCGTGTTGAGCACGACGGGAGTGCCACTCGCTTCGGCAAACGTGCGGATCAGGTCGTGGTACAGCAGGTTCTGCGACGGCGTCACGGTGTGCAGCCGGCCCGTCCCATCGTGGTGGCAGACCGCCGCCAGGGCCGCGCGTTTGTCCGGCTTGATTTTCACGACGTGCATCATGAAGGGACTTTCGAGATCCTGCTCGAAATACTCGCCGGCCGCGGCGGCGAGAATGCTCGGCGCAAACGGGCGGAACGCCTCGCGCCGCTTGATCTTCTGGTTGATCAGCTCCTTCATGCCCGGCCAGCCTGGATGCGCCAGGATCGAGCGATTGCCGAGCGCGCGCGGTCCCCATTCACTGCGGCCCTGGTACCAGCCGGTCACATGTCCGGCATTCAAGTGTGCCGCGACGCGCGCCAGCAACACCGGACGGTCGAGCCGCTCGAAGGGGAGGCGCAGGCTCAGAAGCGCTTGCTCCATTTCTTGCTCCGAATGTTCGGGCCCCCAATACGCGTGATCGATGGGTCCGCTGCGCGGCTGCCCGAGCAGCCCGTTCCAGACGTAGAGTGCCGCGCCGACGGCGGTGCCGTCATCCGACCCGGCGCATTGAATGTAGCTGCGCCGGAATGGCGTCTCGCGCAGGATGCGCGCGTTGCACACGCCGTTGAGGGCGCAGCCACCCGCCGATACCAGATTCTCCGTGGGCACGCGCGCATACAATGACCGCAGGCACGCGAGCACGATGTCTTCGAAATGCGCCTGACAGGACGCGGCGATGTCCATCTCGCGCTGCGTGATCTCGGCGGCGCGGGCACGCGGCGGGCCCAGCCGCCGCACCAGCTCGGCGGAATATAACGGCGGCAAGACAATCTCGCCGCGTGCGTCCACACACTCCTCGAGATTCCGCCCCAGCGGCGCGAAATAGCGCGCGTCCAAGCGAAACTGGCCGTCGCCCGTGACACGCAGCAGCTCACGCATCAGCGGCTGCTGGCGCGCTTCGCCATAGGCCGCCAGACCCATGACCTTGTACTCTTCGCCAAACTTGTCGAAGCCGATGAGCTGACAGAGCGCGGTGTAAAAGTACCCGAGCGAATCCGGCATGAACACCTGATCCAAGACGTGGATGCGGTTACCCTCGCAGCGCGCATACAACGCAGAGGCAAAATCGCCGGCGGCGTCGTACGAAAAGCCGGCCGCCTGGTCGAAGTCACTGGCATAATAGGAGCTGGCCAGGTGTGCCAGATGATGCGCCACGCGCACCACCTTGAAGCGGCACTCGGCTTCCGTCACGCCGCACGCCTCCGCCACCAGGCGCTGAACGCTGCGCATGCTGGCGCGCCGCTGGACGTGGGTCGCGAGGCCGCGCGCCGACTGCAGCGGCGCGCGCAGCACATGCCGAACTTTGGCGCCAATGTTGGCGTTGCTGTCGTTGCCAATCGCGAGATAGTCGACGTCCGCGATGCTCGCTCCCGCCATGCGCAGCACCGACTGCAATGCCTGGGCAGGAAACCCGGAGCGGTGCTTGACGCGCGCGCCCAGGCGTTCCTCGGCAACCGCAGCAACCAATTTGCCGTCGCGCAGCGCGCACGCGGCGGCGTCGGGGTGAAAGGCGTTCATACCAATGATGAGATTCATAAGATGACCGCACGTGAGAATGAGACGTTGGAACCCTCGGGGATTCGAAGGCTCAGGTGAGCGATGGAACGGCAACGGCCGCGGCCGGGCGTTCAGCCCGAAAACCTCAATTGAAGGTCAACCGGCGATCAAGGCGGCGATCGCCG
>CAZTDK010000267.1:0-7998 GCA_964611965.1 uncultured Binatia bacterium (SeqCode)
GATGGCAGACACCCTTGCGGCACAAGGCCTAAAGGCATTTCGAGACAGAAACTAGATAGTTGCCCGAAACTCCTTTGTGAGGGGACTTCCGCCAATGCTCTACTGCCGCAAGCAATCCCGGAATTCCCTATCATTCAAATCATTGGCAATGCCCTCTATGGCTGCAGCCGGTAGCCGCGCCTGGCCTCCTACCACGGGCGCTTTCGGGCCGAACATCCCGCTGCACACGACGCGCGGAAAAGCGCCGCGCGCGTGTGAGCTTTGGCGTTCGGCCTCAGGAGTCGTCGTGTTCCGAATACTAGCTTTCGCACTGGCGATGAGTCTCCCTAGCCACAGCGCCCTGGCAAAGGAAGCGCTTCATATCTTCAACATTGTTTTGCTCCAACCAGGTATCGTCCTTCAGGAGCGAGTCCCGGATGTTGCAGCATTGTCGGGCTACATCGAGGGCATCGAGGGGGCAGTCTCCAGGGCGGCGCAATCGACGCCCGCAAGTGCTCCTACTGGTGGTTTTATCGTCGTAGCTGTCAAACCCGGAAAGAAGTCAAATGTGTGGCTGGATTTCACGCCCACGCTCAAGGCGCAGCCCGGCTCAACGATTCAATCCGCCGCCAGGTCTGTGCACCCACCCGTGGTCAGGGATGGTGTTGTGGTCTTTGCCATTAAGGTCGGGCTCTGGGGAGGGTCAGAGCCTGCTCCGACAGCTCCGTCACCTGCCGAGTGGAAAGATGCGGTGAAAAAGGCCGGTCGCTCTCTTGAAGCGGGCGAGCTCGTAGAAATGATCTGGCGTGAATGACTGGATCCCAACGCTTCGAGAGTCCTCATGCGCTGTAGCCGAACCAGCGATGGGAACTTGGGGCCAGGTCTGGAATGTGGAATTGAGTTATCAGTTTCCACTTTCCAGACCTGGCCCCGTATAGGCAGGAGGCCGCCGATGGCGACGTGAAGGCGGCGGCCCGGCGTCTGGCTGCTCTACGTGGAATTCCGATCCTCGCCGCGGTCCCGGGCGCGCACGCGATCGCACGCGCGTTGCGTTGACCTATTTGTCACGGATCGCTGCTCGCGTACGCGAACCTTCGATCAAGGTGCTCGCTGGGAAGCGCACCTACTGGCGGAGGTCCACCATTGATCCACTTCGCTGGTCACGAGGTGAGAAGAATGAATGCCCGGCCTTTCGAAGGCCGGCCGAACCGGCGCGCTGCACCACGCCGCGAAGGGTGTTCCTGAGAGGCAAACCACCGATGTGCAACTGCAATTGGACTCGTGGTATACGTGCACCCCATGGCGATACGAAAATGGATCGGCATCTGGCTGGTAACGGCGGTGTACGCCGGCCCGGCCTTTGCGGGGCAGATCATCGTTGAGAACGCCGTCGAGTATTTCCCCGTGACGACGGCTAACAGCTCCCCGCTCGGCATCACCACCGGGCCGCTCGGCGACATCTGGTTCACCGAGCGTGACCAGGACCGCATCGGCCGTCTCGATGCCGACCGCGTCATTACGGAGTTCCCCCTCCCTCCGCTCACCAACCACAGCCCAGGTTTCATCACGACGGGCAGCGACAACAACTTGTGGTTTACGGAGTTCGATACGTCGGCCATCGGCCGTATCACGGCGAGCGGCGACATCACCGAATTTCCACTGGCGACGGAGATGGCGCGTTCCATCGACATCACCGCCGGTGCGGACGGCAATTTGTGGTTCACCGAGCAGCGTTTTCAAAGCGCCGTAACAGGCTTGCGCGGCGTCCTCGGGGCAGGGACCATCGGCCGTATCACGCCGAGCGGCACGGTGAGCGAATTCACCATCGACAATCCGGCGGGCTTCATCACGCGCGGACCCGACGACGCTCTGTGGTACACGAGCTTCGGAGTCGGCCGCATCACCACCGGTGGACAGAGCCGCAGCTTCGACGCCGGCGGCGATGCGATCGCCATTACCGCCGGCCCGGACGGCGCGCTCTGGTTTACGAGAGAAAACCCGCCGAGCGTCCACCGCATCACGACGAGCGGTGCAGTGACCGACTTTCCGGACGTGACCCTTGACGGGATTCCCCTGGCCATCACGCGCGGGCCGGAGGACAATCTCTGGTTTACGACCGACAGCGGCGGCATCTGGCGCATCAACCTCGCCGGCACCGCCCAAGAGATCCTTTTTCTCGACGAGACCCATACCGCCCAAGACATCACCGTCGGGCTCGACGGTGGCCTCTGGTTCACGCAACCGCAGGCCAACCAAATTGGCCGATTGGATAGTCTGGCGTTCAACTTCCTCAACGTCCCGGACGGCGCGCCACTAGGGTTGGCGCATGGGGCGGACGACAGCGTGTGGTACGCCGACGCCGGCGGCAACCGCATCGGCCGCATCGGCCCGAACGGCAGTGTGGTGCAACAGGAGCTTGGCGGCGGTCATACGCCGACCGCGGTCGCTGTCGATCCGGACGGCAGTGCCTGGTTCACCAACCAGGAGTCCAACAGCATCGGTCACATCACGGTCGACGGCGACCTCGTCGAGTTCGCGATTCCGTCGCCGCCCAGCAGCCCGCAGGACATCGTGCGCGGCCCCGACGGCAACTACTGGTTCACCGAGTTCGACGCGGACAGCATCGGGCGCATCACCCCGCAAGGCTTTATCAAGCGCTTCCCGCTCGGCAATGCCGCCCCCGCGACTGCGGCGCGGCCGCGCGTCGCCGTCGTCACGCGCAATCCGCAAAGCATCACCGTCGGTCCCGACGGCAACCTATGGTTCACCGAACCCGGCATCAACAAGATCGGCCGCATGTCGACCAGCGGCGAGCTGAACGAGTTCGCGGTTCCCACCGCCAACAGCGAACCGTGGGGCATCGCGGTGGGCTGGGACGGCAACATCTATTTCACCGAGAACAACGCCGGCCGCGTCGCCCGCATCACCACACAGGGGGTGGTTACCGAGCTCGGCACGCCGATCTCCGGCTCATTTCCGCAATACATAACGCTCGGTCCCGATGGCGCGATGTGGTTCACGGAGCTCGCCGCGAATCGGCTCGGCCGCATCGCGCGCGACGGCCGCATCACCAAGTTCGATCTGCCGGGCGCCGATTCGGGGCCCACCGGCATCGTCGGCCGCAACGACGGGCGACTCTACTTCGGTATCTACGACTTGTCCGAGGTCGGTTACGTCGACCTCGCCGCGGCGGAGCCGACGCGCACCCCGACGCCGACGGTGCCGCCGGGATCGACCGCGACGCCGACGATCCGCGGCCTCGTCTGCCCCGGCGACTGCGACGGCGACGGCTCAGTGACCATCAACGAGGTGATCGCGGCGGTCAACATCGCCTTGGGCAACGCGCCGGTTTCCGGGTGCTTCAACGTCGATATCGATGGGGACGGCAGCGTGACGATCAACGAAGTGATCGCGTCCGTCAACAGTGTGCTGGAAGGCTGCATGAGCTGAGCGGCAATGGCCACTTCCACTCGGTCTCACGTTGGTAACGACATTTCTGACGACGGCGCCGCGGGCCGCTCCGGCGATACCGCAGGCGCGAAGATGCACTTTCATCGGATGGACGATATGACCCGCGGCGACTTCGCGGTTCTGCGGCGCGTCCACGAGCAGAACCTGGAACGGCTGCCTGATCTACTGCTCAGCCTGCTCGACAGCCTGGGCGGGGACGAGGCCTATCCGGTTGACCGGCGAACGCACTCGCTGCAAGCGGCAACCCGGGCGCTGCGCGATGGGCGCGACGAGGAATACGTGGTCGTGGCCCTGCTGCACGATATCGGCGAGGCGTTGGGTCCGCTCAACCACGGCGAGGTCCTCGCCGCGGTGCTGCGCCCCTTTATCAGTGAGGCCAACCACTGGATGCTGCTGCACCACCCCTTGTTCCAGACCTACTTCTATGGCGGCAACGTCGGCATTGATCCGAATGGCCGGGAAGCCTTCCGGGACAATCCGTACTTCGAACGCACCGCGGAATTCTGCGCCCAATACGACGAAGTGTCGTTCGATCCTGACTACTCCAGCGAGCCGCTCGAAACCTTTGTTCCCATGGTCCGCCGGGTCCTTGCGAAGTCCTGGACCCCACCGGGCCTAGAGCCGAAGTAACGAGGCGGCGGCCGCCGCGAGAAGAGAGGCCGAGGGCGATGCCCACTCTCACTTGCGTTTCAGGCCGTCTCGCCAGGCGATGACCTCGAGCTCGCCGCGGACGGCTTCTTCAACCGGGATGACAGGGTGCACCTCGAACACGAACGCAGGGAGCATCGAACAGAACTTGTGAATGGTCACCGGATCGTCGCATTCCATCAGCATGTGTCCGCCCCACTCGCCGACTCGGATCACAAAGAAATCGATCTTGAAATTGCCCGGTGCCTTCCATTGGCCGAAGACTTCGAGGATGCGCTTCTGGGCATTCTCGTATTCCATCGGCGAACCCTGCGGACGTTCGAACCAGCTGATCATGTACTTCATTCGCATCCTCCCCGATAAGGTTGAGAAACGATTGCTGCCCGGACGGGCTTTCTACCAGATTAGCCGCACGGCGTATACTTGAGGTCTCCACGCTGATGGCTGATAGCTGATCGCTGATGGCAGATGGTTCCGGATGCAGCCCATTTGCTATCGACGATCAGCTATCGGCGGGTAGGCGCGCCATAGCCTGGAGGCGCGGCGCCGAGGTCAGCCGCTGCAGCCGTTGATCGCGTTGTTCACGGCGTCGACCATCTCATCGACGGTGATCTGGCCGTCGTGGTTCGCATCCCCGGCGGGACAGACCGAGATGTCCGCTCGGCCGAGGCTGATGTTGACCAGCGTAAGAATCTCGTCGACGGTCACGACCTGATCGTTGTTGCAGTCGCCGACGCACGCATTTGTTTGCGGGGGTGGGGAGGGCGTAGCCGGTGGGCTGACGAGCGCAACGAGAGCCTGCGCGAGCACGGCGACGTCCGGGGTTCCCAGACCGGTGGAGAGATCGTAGCCCGGGCCGGCGCTGTAGCCGGAGACGTGGTCGAAGGTGTTGTTGCCGCTCGTGATGTCGTGGAACACCGCTGCGCCATCTTGCGCGTACTGTTGTCTCCCAAGCGTGTACAGCAGCGGGTTCAAGGCCCCCGCCCCGTCGGCGCGCGTGGCTTGGTTGAGCATTGCCACGATCCCCGCCCAGCTCGGCGTTGCCGCACTGGTCCCGCCGATAACCGCGATAGCCCCCTCGATCACTACAACATATCCGGCCGTCGACGGGCTGGCGAGCAGCGCGACATCGGGCTGGTCGCGCGCCCCGTCCGCGGGTACTCCCGCGACGCTCTGGTAGCTGGGCTTTGCAACCAGGGTGCTTGCACCGCCACCCGAAGCGCCGGTGCTGTCGTTCCACACGCGTTCACTGACGAAGCCGGTGGCGTCGCCATTCATGTCAAACCCGGGATTGAGCGCGGTTCCACCAACCGCAATGACGTTCTCATCACTGGCCAAAACGTTCACGCTGGCGCCGTGTCCGTCCTGGCATTCGTCGGCGCCGTCATCGCCGGTGGCCACGAGCACCGTCTGCCCCTGTGCTGCCGCCTGTGCATACATGGGCCCAAAGAGGCTCAGGTCGGAGCTGTCCAAGCGCTCGCAGGATCCGAAGCTCATGGTAATCGTCTTGGCCTCCGGATGATGGGTGACGATGTCCAGCAGCGAGAGATCGATGTCCGCTCCGCTGATGTCCACCAGCACCGTGGCCCCCGGCGCCATGGCGCTGGCCCACTCGGTGTCGAGCAGCACTTCGGCTTCCTCGCCTTGGAGACAATCCTGGAGCTGGTGCTGATTGTGGATCCCCTCGCAGGCGCCGGCGGGCGCGCCAATGCCGGGGTTGGTCGACGGGAACGCTTTTACGGGAGAACCGGCCCCAACACCAAACTGCGTTGCGAAACTGGCGACGTCGCTGAGCTTGAAATCGGAACGCGCAACGACGGCAATCGTCTGCCCCGCGCCGTTTACGCCGGCGTCGAGCAGGGACCGCATATCGTATGCGGTGTACATGTCGGACGGAGCCATGGTGTTGAACGGCCCGGTAGTGCTCTCGAGGCGCAGCAGCGGCTCGGCCAGTGGGAAGGTGTTCAACCGAATGAACGCCACGGTGTCGCGGAACTGGGGCGGAAGCAGCGGAGGACTGTCGTTCGCCAGCGGAGTCCGCCCGCGATGGCTGTAGTGATTCATGCGGACGCCGAAGGTGCGTTCCACGTTCGCCACGGTGCCACGGAAATCGATGCGCCCGCTGCTCGCCTTCGGATTGATCACGAACCCTTCCTGCTGCAGCCAATCGACGGCAGCGTTGTAGTCGCCGGGCGAGGGCCCGAAGCGGGCGACGAATCCGTCCGGCGTGAGCCACTGATGATACAAGGGTGATCCCGGGTCTTGCAGCGCCACGAGGAGTCCGGCGAGCTCATTTGTCCGCCGGAGCTGCAGGGTGACCGACATCTCCAACGACTCGTCCGGATCGGCGCCACGCAACCAGCGCGCGGCGGTGGCGCGCGCCGACACGGAGTTGCGCAACGCGAAACGCTCAGCGGCGTGCGCGAGCGGCGCGCCGAGGAGCAACAGGACCAGTACAATGAACCCTGGGCGTGCCATGCGTTGGCTGGCAGTCTTGCGGATTTGGAATTCCATAGCGACCCACCGGGAACGAAGTATAGAGACGCTGTCGAACGCAGGTTCTTGCAGTCTGCGGGATTTGGCAGCGTCTAGCGACCAAAGAAAAGAGAGCGGAGCATAGAAAGGACACCGGACGCCGGCCTCATATGGTGTTGAGGAAATCGATTATGTCTTGCTGCTGGGTTGCCGACAGCCCCTGGAACGCAGCCGCGGCGGCGGCGCCCTGTCCGGCGTGCAAGGTGATCGCCTCAGTCAGCGTGGCCGCTCGGCCATCGTGCAGGAAACGCGAGCGCGCGCGTACGCCCCACAACGGCACCGTGCGCATCATCCCCGGACTTGCCACCCCGGAGGTAATCCCGTCACCCAGCGAGCCCATGTCGTGCAGGAGGAAGTCGGAGTACGGATGAAAGGTCCGATTCGCAAGGGCGGTGTTGAGGGTTGCGCTGATCGGAACATTACCGGTGGTCGGCGGGATGAACGAGGCCGGGTCCGGCGCCGTGGTCAGACTCGACGTGTGACAGGACTGACAGCCGATCTGCGTGAACAAGCGTGCGCCGTATTGGGCGGACGCGTCGCGCGGCAGTGTGGGAGGGACATCCAACGCCCGCATGAAGTCCACGAACCGGTCGACGTCCGCGCGCCCGTCGGTGCCTGGCGAATCCTCCGGGTCGTCGTTCGTCTGCAGGGTGATCCCGAACTGCGTCTGGTTGCGTGCGCAGGTGCTGATGGGCAGCGGGTTGTCCGGGTTCGTGATGCCCATCTCGTGGAGGTAGGCGTCGCCGGAAAACGCGCGCAACGTGGCATGGTCGTTTTTCCAGCCGAAACGCGCCACGCGCGAGGCGCCGTTCTCGACCACCTGCTTGACCGTTCCACGCATCGCCGGCGCTTCGCTTTGCGCGAGTTGGATCAATGCCGCGTCGGCGACCGCCTCGACGAGGCCCAGGCCAAAGAGCGGCGTCGCGGCGCGTCCGACGATACAATTTCCTCCACCGACAAAGTCTGCCGCCGTCGGGTCGCAGGTCGGCAAGGTGGTGTTGAACGTCGTCGCGGCCGCTTCTTCGAGCTGGCAGACCGAGAGCTGGCAACCCGGCACGGTGATCTGACAGCCCAACGGCTCTGCCTCGATTCCGCTGGTGAAGATCGGTGTACCCGCCTGAGATTGCGCACCCCGGCGCAGCATGTTGTCCACCGCGAAGATGTGGACCGGACCCGGCTGAGTGTTGTTGCGCACCCGGATCTCGTTGATGAACAAGCCGGCGCCACCGATGGCCGGGTGCGAGTGGCAACCCGCACAGGACACGCCGTTGAACACCGGCCCGATTTGCGGCAGCGTTTCGACTTCCTTGAAGTCGAGCTGGCCGCTGGCGAAGCCTTCCAGGTCCAACGGATTATGTGCCACGG
>CAZTDK010000268.1:0-7979 GCA_964611965.1 uncultured Binatia bacterium (SeqCode)
GTCCGCCAATGGATGCTGCCGGGTTCCGTGGGACGATCGATTGCGGTGGCCCGCAGAAAGGCGAGCAGCGCGCTGAGGGCGAAGAAGCCGGACAGCACGTTCTTGCGCTCGGTGATCCAGGCCACCGACTCGACCTGGATGGGATGCACCGCAAAGATGGCCGCAGCCAGCCAGGCCGCCGGGACACGCAGCCGGCGCAATACCCGCCACAGCAACACGGCATTCAGCGCGTGCAGCAGGACGTTGACGAGATGGTATCCAACGGGCTGCAAGCCCCACAAATGATACTCGACCCAGAACGTCGTCAGGGTGAGCGGATAGTATTGCGGCAGGCTGCCGGGCTCCAGCCAGATGCGGAGCAAGCCGTCCAGGGTCCGCAGTGTCGGATTGTCGGTGACGTACTCAGCATCATCCCATATGAACCCGGCGTGCCAGGCCGGAAGATAGACGCTGAAGGTCAAGACGACGAGGAGCACGCCGGCGGCAATGGCAGCGGCGCGTTTCGAGAGCGTGTCTGCAAGCCGCGATCGAAGCCGCGGTGCCGTATGCGGCGGATATGACATGCTGCGTCCGGGTCGACTTTTGCGCCAAAGTTCGGCAAACCAGTAGCCCAGTTGGTGATCAGGAGGAAGTGCCATGAGGTCGAGTCGCAAGCTGAAGCGACAGTTGGGGAGAGTTGTCCGGCCTGCTTTACGACGCCCGGTCCGGGCGCGGCCCGCAAGTGCCGCTGTGCGCCATATTGATCCGGTGACCGCGGAGATCATCCGCGGCGCCATGGAGACCATCGCATACGAGATGGCGACGCACGTCAGCCTTACCGCAACCACGCCGATCCTCAACCAGTCGAACGAGCGCAATGCCACCATTCTCGACGCCCGTGGCAGCCTCGCGGCCCTGAGTGTTGGCATCCCGCAGTTCATGCTCAGCTCGACGTTGCCGGTGCGCTTTGCGCTCGAGTTCTTCGGCGCCGACGGCCTCTACGACGGCGACGTGCTGGTCGCCAACGACCCGTACCACGGCGGCGGCCATCTGCCCGACTACAACATCTTCGCGCCGGTGTTCTACGACGGCGACATGGTGCTCATCGCTTCCATCCAGTGCCACCACGCCGATACCGGTGGTGCGATGCCGGGCGGCTACAACGTCGACGCGCGCGACATCTGGGCCGAAGGCGTGCGCTTTCCTGCCGTGAAGATTTACGAGAAGGGCGTCGAGCGCAAGGACATCACGTACTTCATGAAGGTCAACAACCGCACGCCGACCTTCGTGGGCGATTTGCGCGCCCAGATTGGCGCCGCGCAGCTCGGGGCGCGGCGCCTGAAGGATGTCATCGCCCGCTACGGTGTGGCCCGCGTGCGCGCCGCGGCCCAGTACATGATCGACTACGCCGCGCGCCGCTTCAAAGATGAGGTCGCGACGTGGCGCGACGGGGTTTACGAGTCGGACGCCTACGTCGACCACGATCCCAAGGGGAACAAGGACATTCACATCCACTGCAAGGTGACGGTGAAGGGCAGCGACCTGACGGTCGACTTCACCGGCTCGGACACGCGTGACAACCTGCAAGCCTACTCGACGTTTGGCAACACCCGCGGCTACGTTGTGGCGCAGATCGCCAGCATGATGGATCCTTCGATTCCCAAGAACGAGGGCTTCTTCAATGCCATCAAGCTAATCGTGCCGCCGGGCTGCTGCCTCAATCCGCCGCCGGAGAAGTCGGTCGCCGCCGGCACGCATCATCCGGGGACCGAAGTCGGCGAAGCCATCGCCAAGGCGCTCGAACAGGTGATTCCCAAGCGTTGCTGCCCGCAGATCTACAAGATGGGCATGCCGACGGTGATCTTCGGCAAGAACCCGAAGACCGGGCAGCTGTTCATCGATCACTCCGTCGACACGTTCGGCGCCTATTGCGGCGCGGTCTACGGCCAGGACGGCTGGGGTGCGATGAACGTCAGCTTCGGCAACCTCATCCGTGCCACCGGCGAGATCAACGAGAGCATCTTCCCGGTGCGCCATCTGTCGCGTGACTACGCCATCGACACCGGCGGTCCCGGCACCTGGCGCGGCTGCCCGGGCTCGCTGTACATCAAGGAGCTGTGCGCGCCGTCGCAAGTGTACACGTACATGGTGGGCATGAAGTACCCGGTGCCTGGCATCGCCGGCGGCAAGGCCGGTGCACCTAATCAGCTCAAGCTGCGCTGCGGTAGCCCGCACGAGCACATTGTCGAGACCACGGCATTCTACGTCGATCACGAGCCTGGCGAACGCTACGAGTACCGCTACGGCGGCGGCGGTGGCTGGGGCGACCCGTTGGAACGCGATCCGCAAAAGGTCCTCGACGACGTGCTCGATGAATACGTCTCCGTCGAAGGCGCCCGCCGCGACTACGGCGTCGCGCTGACCGGATCGCTCGAAGAGCTCACGCTCGCAATCGATTACTCCGCTACCGCAGCCCTTCGTGCGAAGACGCGGGCTACTCAGGACTCAGCACTCAGGACTCAGGACTGATGTACCGCATCGGCATCGACGTCGGCGGCACCTTCACGGACTTCGTGCTCGTCCGGCGCGACGGCAGCCTCCGGCTCAGCAAGAGCCCGACGACGCCGCGCGATCAGTCGGAAGGGGTCATGAATGGCATCGGGCAGCTGGCGCGTGGTGAACACCTGACGCTGGGCGAGTTGCTGGCGGAGACCGCGGTCATTGTCCACGGCACGACCACGGCCGACAACACGCTGATCGAAATGAGCGGCGCGGTGACCGGGTTGATCACGACGCAGGGGCATCGCGACGAGATCGAGCTGCGCCGCGGGTATAAAGAAGACATCTGGGACCCCGCGTTGCCGCCGCCGTTGCCGATCGCTCAGCGCCGCCGGCGCATCGGGGTGCCCGAGCGCCTCGACTTCGAAGGTAATGTGGTCGTGCCGCTTGACGAGGACGCCGTGCGCGCCGCCTTGCGCCGCCTGAAGAAGCTCGGCCTGCAGTCGCTCGCCGTCGTCTTCATGTTCTCGTTCATCAATCCACAGCATGAAAAGCGGGTGCGCGAGATCGCCCGCGAAGAGTGTCCGGATATCAGCGTGTCTTTATCGCATGAAGTCATGCCATCGGCGCCGGAGTTTGAGCGCACCAGCACGACGCTGGTCAACGCCTACGTCGCGCCCAAGATCGAGCGCTACCTCGGGCGGCTGGTGGAAGCACTGCGTGCGGCAGGGTACGAGCACGAGCTGCTGGTGATGCAGTCCAACGGCGGCATCATGACCCCGGAGTATATCGTGCGGCGTCCGGTTACCGTGCTCAGCTCCGGTCCGACCGGCGGCGTGATCGCCGCGTGCACGGTTGCCGGCGCGGCAAAGGTCGATGACTTTGTGTGTGCCGACATGGGCGGTACGAGTTACGACGTCTGCCTGATCCGTGGCGGCCAGCCGGAGATCAAGTCGGGATGGAATTGGCACCACCGCTATCTGGTTGGTCTGCCGATGGTCGACGTGCAATCGATCGGCGCGGGCGGTGGCTCGATCGCTTCGGTGGTGGCGGGCTCGTTACAAGTCGGCCCGAAGAGCGCCGGCGCCGAGCCCGGGCCGATCTGCTACGACCGCGGCGGCACGGCGCCGACCGTCACCGACGCCAACCTGCTGCTCGGCTATCTCAATGCCGAGGACTTTTGCGGCGGCACGATGCAGCTGCGCGCCACGGGCGTGCGTGAGGCGATGGCCGAGCAGGTGGGCCAGCCGTTGGGTCTCGACGCGGTCGCGGCGGCACACGGTGTCTACCGGTTGGTGAACGCCAACATGGCCAACGCCATTCGTCGTATTTCCGCGACCCGCGGCGTCGATCCCCGCGGCCTGACGATGGTGGTGTACGGCGGCAACGGCGCGGTACACGCCACCGCGCAGGCCGAGGAGCTGGGTATCAAAACGGTGCTGGTGCCCAAAACCTCGCCGGCGTTCTCGGCCCTCGGCTTGCTGCTGAGCGACCATCTCGTCGACGAGTTGCGCGCCTACATTACGCCGATCGGTCGCGCCGACGCAGCGCGCGTCAGCGAGCTGTTTGCCGAGATGGAGCACGCGGCGCGTGGAGTGCTGGCCACGCGTCACGGCGCGCGGAAGCAGCTCGAGCTGCGGCGCTTCGCTAATCTCTGCTATCCGGGGCAGACCTTCGATATCGCCGTACCGATCGTGTCACGCAACGGGCACCTCACGCGCCGCGAGATCGACGCGACCGTCGAGCGTTTCCATGCGCTGCACGAAGAGCTGCATACCTATGCGTCGCGCGACGAGGAGCCGATCCTGCGCAGCGTGCGGCTCACGGCGGTAGGCGTCACCGACAAGCCGCAGATTCCCTCGTTCGGCCGTTCGTCATCGCGTCCGCCGGTGAAGGGCCGCCGCAAAGCCTTCTTCGACGGCCGCTTCGTCGTCACTCCAGTCTACGACGGCCCGAACATGCGCGCGGGGCACCGAGTGAAGGGCCCGGCGATCATCGAAGAGCCGTTTACGACGATCGTGCTGCATCCGAAGCAGCAGGCAACGCTCGATCGGCACGGGAACTACCGGATCGAGATGTAAGGGAATAGCGGGTCGGCGCCCCAGAATTGTGCATGCTCCTGAAAGAGTGGAGCATTCCGCGGCGAGCGCAGGCGCTGACCGAGCACCGGGCACGCGTCGGAAGCTACTGGGTTGTAGGTCGTGCGCGTCCTCGGAAGGGACGCAGCTAGTGGACGCCGCCGTTGCGGATACCCACGCCATTGTTTTCCACGCGAGCGGTGGAGGACGCTTGGGTAAGTGCGCCGCCGCCATGTTTGCGGCCGCAGAGCGACGGGCCGGCCTGATCTATGTGCCCGCCGCCGTAATGTGGGCATACACGCTGCTGGCGCGTGCTGGGCGTATCCATCTGCAGTGCTCGATCCGGGATTTCTTTGCGGACCTTTTCAGCAACGCCGCGTACCCGCCGCTCGACTTGACAGCGGAGCAGATCTATCTCGCGGGCGCGGTGCGGCCCAACGCTGATCCCTTCGGCGCCCTGATCTGTGCAGCGGCGCGCCATCTTGATTTGCCGTTGCTCACGAGAGATCGTGACATCGAAGAGTCTCGATTGGTTTCGGTTGTCTGGTAGAGCGTGTGTGCGCGGTGCGTGCCGGCGGCGTCCGGAATACGGCACGAGAAGGATAGCGATGCTGCTGCGAAGGTTGACATGAGGGGCGTTGCCAATGCTCCTGCATTCACGCTGAGTACACGTACTGGTTAATAAAGTTGCTGGAGTGTTCGACTATTTGAGCGTCGTGGACACTGACACTGTCTGCGTTTGACCGCCGACCATGTTCAGGGTCGCTGTGTTGGTCAAGATCGTCCCTGGCGTAAGGGGTGCGGCTTGCAGCCGCAGACTGACGCTTCCGTTTGGTAACCGCAGAGCACTCCCATCCCATGCGAGCACGCCCCCGCTGCTGCTTGCTGGTGGCGGGATGGCGAGCAGGAACGTCTCGCCTGGGGACAGGACGACGGCGAGACTGCCGCCGTTGTCCATGTTCTTATACGTAATCATGGCCCGGAAAGAGCCACCGGCTGGGGTCGTGCGCGGAGCGCTCGCCTTGAGGCTGATGGCCGGCGGTCCTTGGGGGTGCGCGACCAATGTACGAATCAAGTTGGCTCCCGTTACGCTGTTGCCCATGGTGTCGGCCAGCGTCACGACATTCGTGACGAATGTGCCCGGGGTGACATCCGGATTGATGAGGGCCACGAAGGATACGGTTCCGGACCGGCGTCCCATGCTGGCCTCGGACCAGGTCACACCGCCGTCGGCGAAGATGCCGCCATTCGCGGCAGACACAAACGATAACTCGGGAGGCAGCGCGTCCGTGAGCAGCGTGGGAAGCGCGCCGTGACATGCCGTGTACTGGATGCGAATGCGGATCAGCGTACCCGGATGCCGGTCTCCGGCGTTCAGATCACTGTTGCTCAGGCGCAGCACCCCGCAACCGGGATCCCCCAGCGTTGGCGTCGCGGTTGCGGTGCCCCGGGGCGTATAGTTCGGCGCCGTCGGGGTCGGTGTGCGGGTCGCTGTCGCGGTGCTCGTCGCAACGCGCGTGGCGGTCCGCGTGGGCGTGCTGGTGCTGGTAGGCGGCGGTGTATTCGTTCGCGTTGATGTGCTCGTCTGCGTTGCCGCCGGGGTCCTCGTCGGAGTCCGTGTACGTGTGTTCCCTGGCGTTTGCGTCGGCGGCGGCGTCGGGGTGTCCGCGGCGGTGTTCGTTGGTGTGGCGGTGTTCGTTGGTGCGAGGCTTATGTAGTCGTAGTGGACGCACACGCTTGCCGCGGCGGTGGTGCTGACGAAACCAATCAGGTTGCCGCCGCCGTTGGTGGTGACGTACCCGTCGGCGGACGCCGGAATCGTCACCGTCCCCAGCCCCACAAAATCAGACAGCGGCGAATATGATGAATAGGTCTGCATGTTTGTACCGCTACCGCTCTGGGTTACCCCGGATGCCCCGGCATAGTCCAACATCCCGTCGGACGCGGCCAGCGTTTGCTGGACGCTGAGATCAACCGCCGCTGTTACGGTGTCGGAATTGGGCAGCGTGACGATGACTTCACCGGTCCCAACGGCGGTTGCCGCGGTCGCGCTAGGACCGGTGTTCTCGACCCCGACTGTTTGCTGCATCTGTGCGAGCACATAGATGGTGACGTTCTGGAGGATGCCAACGGCGGGGTCGAATTGGGCCAGCGACAACGTCTGGTTCCAAGTCGTAATGGTGCCGGGAAGGGCGCCACAGATTGTCAGGCTGTTGGTCGGCGTCGCGGTGGGGGGTGAAGTCTCCGTGGGCGTGCCGCTCGGGGTCATGGTCGGCGTGACCGTTGGTGTCGCTGTTTGTGTGGGGGTGTCGGTAATCGTCGGGGTGGCTGTGTTCGTGGGCGTCTGAGTAATCGTGGGCGTGTCGGTGATCGTTGGGGTGATCGTTGCGGTGAAGGTGGAGGTGAACGTCGGGGTAATCGTCGGCGTGCCGGTAATCGTTGGCGTACCCGTGATCGTCGGCGTTTGAGTCGGCGTCGCCGTGTCCGTCGACGTAGGCGTCGACGTGGGCGTATTGGTTGGGGTCCGCGTCGACGTTGCGGTTCTCGTCGGGCTGGCGGTTCGAGTCGGGGTTTGGGTGGCGGTGTCGGTCGGCGTCGCCGTGTTCCCCGGCGTATTGGTAATCGTGGGGGTGTTGGTGATGGTCGGCGTATTGGTGATCGTCGGGGTGTTGGTGACGCTCGGCGTCGGTGTCGAAGTGCGCGTCTGCGTCGGCGTGCCGGTGTCCGTGCGCGTTGGCGTGACCGTTGGGGTGGTGGTGATGGTCGGCGTATTGGTAATCGTCGGCGTCGGAGTCGATGTGGGACTTAGCGTCGGCGTGCCGGTGTTGGTCCGCGTTGGGGTTACGGTCGGGGTGTTGGTCGGCAGTGGCGTGCTCGTAATCGTCGGTGTTTGACTTGGCGTGCGTGTTGATGTGTTGGTTGGGGTCGAAGTGGGTGTGAAGACGAGGTAAGCGTAGATTACGCATGCGGTCGCTGACGCGTCCACCTCCGCCTGCACGGCAATATTTCCTGGCCCGCTGGCGACAAACTTCCCGACCGCGGCAACCAGCATCGTCACGTTTCCCGGGCCTTGAAAGTCCGTGATCGGCGTGTACGGCGAGCGCGTACGGTTGCCGTTTGATGCGACGTCGCTCACGCTGTATCCGGACAGTCCGGCGAAGTCGGTTACGCCATCGTACGCGTCACGGGTCGAGTTGATACTATAGACCGAAGCGGCAGCCATGTTCGACCCGCTCGGCGGCGTCAGCGTTACCGTCACCGTTTCCGTGGCGTTGATGGTTCCGGGGACCAAGGCGAGGTTTTCTACCCCGAGGGTCTGCAGGGTGCTCACTGAGAGGGTGAGCGCAACGCTTTGAAGAATACCGAGACTCGAATCGAACTTGGGCAGGCTCAGCGCAACCGTCGGCGTTGCCGTCGGTCCGC
>CAZTDK010000269.1:0-7935 GCA_964611965.1 uncultured Binatia bacterium (SeqCode)
GCAACGGTCTCGCCGTTGATCACGACGCGGTGTTCAACCAGCTCCGACGGCACCAGGGCCGGCCAGTAGACGCCGTACGGCGAGGCCTCACCCGGCGGCGAGGTGATGAAAAACCCCGGGTAGTTCGCCAGCGCCATCTCGACGGCCTTGTTGCTGAAGGCGCGTCCGACCTTGGTTGCGTCCGCGTCCTTCACCGTCACTCGCAAATGCGCGAACGTATCGTCGTTCGACTGCGGATCGACGCGATCCGAACGCACCAGCCGCACGTCGACGTCGCGGAAGCGCTGCTTACCGCCGAGCAGCTTCCACAGCGTCTCCTCGGCCAGGTGCGCCTTCGCCTCGATGTCGAGACCGGCGAGCACGAAGGTCATCGAGTTCTTGTAGCCCCCGAGGTAGTTGATGCACACCTTGGTGGTCGGCGGTGGTGGCTCACCGGTGATCCCGGAGACACGGACGCGGTCCGGCCCTTCCTGCTCGAGGTGAATCGAATCGAAATGTGCCGTGGCGTCGGGATTCAAATAGCGCGGTCCCTGGATCTCGTAGAGGAGCTGGGCGGTGATCGTGCCCACTGAGACGAGGCCGCCGGTGCCCGGGTGCTTGGTGATCACGAAGCTGCCGTCGCGATGCATCTCGGCAATCGGGAAGCCGATGCGGTCGATGTGTGGCACCTCCTTGAAAAAGGAGTAATTACCGCCGGTGCACTGGGCGCCGCACTCGATGATGTGCCCGGCGACAATGGCGGCGGCCAGGCGATCCCAGTCGTCGCGTGCCCAGTTGAACTTCCACGCTGCCGGCCCGATTGCCAGCGCGGCATCGGTGACCCGCGGGCAGATGACGACGTCGGCGCCGCGGCGTAGCGCTTCGACGATGCCCCACGCGCCGAGGTAGGCGTTGGCGGTGACGATCTGTTCCTGCAGCGACGACAGTGGGATGCCCTTGTCGAGGTGGCGCAGCTCGACGCCGCGTTGCTGGAGCGCCGGCAGCTGCGCCAGCAGATCATCGCCAGCGACGTGGGCAATCGTGGCCTTGATGCCGAGACGCGTGGCGAGCTTCTCCAACTCGGCAGCGAGGCCCGCCGGGTTCAAGCCGCCGGCATTCACAACCACTTTGATCTTGCGCTCGACGCATGTGCCGAGCACCTCTTCCATCTGCCGCAGGAAGGTGCGCGCGAAGCCGGCGTCGGGATTCTTCATCCGATCCTTGAACAGGATCATCATCGTCAGCTCGGCGAGGTAGTCGCCCGTCAGCACGTCGATGGGTCCACCCTCGACCACCTCGCGCGCCGCGCTCAAGCGGTCGCCGTAGAACCCACTGCAGTTGGCAATGCGCAGGATATCGTCACTCATTGTCGGTCCATTCCATTAAGGCGCAGCATGCTGCGCCGCCACCGCATCCAGCTGAGTAGGATGGGCATGGCCCACCACCTGCAGCTCCACCTGAAAAGACGTGGGCAGTGCCCACCCTACCTAGTCTCATCTTCTCGGCCATCAGCGATCAGCCATCAGCGATCCGCTGCCCATTTCGGCTTGCGCTTTTCGATGAACGCGCTCATGCCTTCGGCAGCCTCATTCGAGGCGAACAACTCGCCGATCTTCTTGGCAGTGTAGCGGAAGCCGTCGTCCATCGACATCTCCGGAATGCGGCGCACCAGCTGCTTGGCTGCGCGAATCGCATTGGGCCCGCCGAGTCGGATCATGCCGAGCACATCTTCGACGGCGCTGTCGAGCTCGCCGGCGGGGACGGCGCGGTGGATCAAGCCGAGATCCACGGCACGGCGAGCGTCGAAGCGCTCGCCGGTGAGGAACAGCCACATGGTGTTCTGGATGCCGAGCTTGGGAATGACGACGACGGAGATCATCGCCGGGATGACGCCGATGCGCACCTCGCTGAAGCTGAGCATCGCTGACTCCGCGGCCACGGTGATATCGCAGGCGGCGGCCAGGCCGACGCCGCCGCCGAACGCAGGCCCGTTGATCCGCCCGACGACCGGCTTCGGCGACTCCCAGATCGTCTTCATCACCGTGACGAAGGGGGGCTCGTCATCGCCGGCACGCACGCCGCCGCTCTTCAAGTCAGCCCCGGCGCAGAACGCCGAGCCAGCGCCCGTAATGACGATGGCGCGGACACGCGGATCGTCGATCGCAGCGCGCAGATGCGCCAACAACCCGACGACCACATCGTCGCTGAGCGCGTTGCGCTTCTCGGGTTGGTTCAAGGTGATCCAGGCAGCGTCGTAGCGGAGATCATACAGAGTGGCGTTGGTCATCGCGTAGCTCCTGAGATGAAGAAAATGGAAAACATGAAACAGGAAACCGGAAATGAAAAACCGGTGATTGAAGAGGGTGGCACGTTGCGTCTCCTACGCCTTTTGATTCGCGGTGGCGGTTCGTTCTGATGTGCCGACAATTCTACAGAGCTCATCGACTTCAAGTAGTGCATCCTTCAGTACGCCGTCCGGAACCAAACAAGCTCCCGAAACGACAAGGAGCCAGTAGCGAGTTTCCTGAAGTTCCTTCAAAGTGATTCCCAGCTTGTGAAGAAAGTCCCGCCTGCTTTCAGCGCCGCGCGCTTCTTCGTAGTTGGCTCCAGGGGAAGTTCCACAGCGGAGCAACTGGCCACCCACATGCTTCCCCGCGAGCGTATCAGGCAAGGCATCGACTGTCTTGATGACGGCCACCCCGAGCGCCACCAGCCGCGCTGCGATGTCGTCACCTTTCACGTCAGTACCGACTTGCCGTTTTCTTCATTTGTCATTCCCGGTTTTCCATTTCAGGTTTCCTGTTTTCCATTCTCTTCAATCCGAGTCGCGTCCAGCGCCACCAGCACCGCCCCCGCATCCACCTGCTGCCCGGCCTCCACGAGCACGTCGCGCACCACGCCATCGTGCGGCGCAGTCACCTCGTGTTCCATCTTCATCGCCTCCAGGATGAGCAGCGTCTCCCCCTTCTTCACGCTCTGCCCGGAGGTCACGCGGACCGCGAGAATCTTTCCCGGCATCGGCGCGTGACAGCCGCCCGGTACCTCGGCGCGCGCGGGTGGGGGAAAGCGGGGGACTTCGCGCAGCTCCGACGTCCCGTGCGCGCTGTGCGCGTAGTGTACGTCATCCCGGCTCACCAGGCGGCACGTGCGGCGGACATCATCGAGCGCGAAGGCGATGTGATCGGCAGCGCACGCCAATAGATTCGCCCGGTGTGGCGTGCCGTCGACTTCTACCTCGATCGCCGCGCGCGAATGAATACAATAGCGCACTTCAATCGGCGTCGCGCCGCTGGTGAAGGCGATCGCTTGCATCTGGCTCGGATTGTTGCGCCAGCCCGAGGGAATGCCGGACAGCACGGGTGCCAGTGCCCGGCGCTGCTCCTGGAGCCACAAGGCGACGGCGACTGCATGCACACGATCGGCTTCCAGTTGCGCCGTGGAGGGCGCGTGGTCGAGGCTGAGATGGTCAGTGATGAAGTGCGTGCTCAGGTTGCCGGCGAGAAACTCGGGGTGCTGCAGAATCTGGCGCAGCAGCGGGATGTTGGTGCGCACGCCGTGGACGCGCATGGCGCCGAGGGCGCGGCTGAGGCGTTGCGCAGCTTCGGCACGGGTGGACGCGTGCGCGATGATCTTGGCCAGCATCGGGTCGTAGTAGATGGTGACCTCGGAGCCGGTCTCGACGCCACTCTCGTAGCGCAGTCCCGTGGCCGGCACCCCGTCCGTCAGGGTGTGCTCCCAGCACACGAGCGTGCCGGTCGAGGGCAGGAAATCATTGTTCGGATCTTCCGCGTAGACGCGGGCCTCGATGGCGTGCCCGTTGATGCGCAGATCCTCCTGGCGCACCGGCAGGGGCGCGCCTTGCGCGATCAGGATCTGCAAACGCACCAGGTCAAGCCCGGTGATTTCTTCGGTCACCGGGTGTTCGACCTGCAGTCGTGTGTTGACCTCGAGGAAGTAGAACGCACCCTGTGCGTCAGCGATGAATTCGACGGTGCCCGCGTTATGATACCCGATGGCGCGCGCGATGGCGACCGCGGCGGCGCCCATGCGGATGCGCAGCGCCGCATCGACAGCGGGGGAGGGGGCTTCCTCGATGATTTTCTGGTAGCGACGCTGGATCGAGCACTCACGTTCGAAGCAATGGATGACGTTGCCGTGGGTGTCGCCGAGGATTTGGATCTCGATGTGCCGCGGCGCGGCGATGTAGCGTTCGACCAAAAGGGTGTCGTCGCCGAACGCGCTCTTCGCCTCGCGGCGGGCGGCGGCCAGGGACGCCGCGAGCGTGGCCGCGTCGTGAACGATGCGCATGCCTTTGCCGCCACCGCCGGCCGATGCCTTGATGAGCAGCGGGTAGCCGGCGGCACGGGCGCGCGTTTCGATCTCGGCGTCGGAGAGGCTGGCGGCGCTGAAGCCGGGAATCACCGGCACTCCCGCGGCGACGGCGATCTCCTTCGCCTCGATCTTGCTGCCCATGCGGCGGATGGATTCGGGTGAGGGGCCGACGAACGTGATCCCGGCATCGGCGCAGGCCTGCGCGAAGTCGGCGTTCTCGGCGAGGAAGCCATACCCCGGGTGGACCGCGTCGGCGCCGACGCGTAGCGCGGCGTCGACGATCTTCTCGATGGCGAGGAACGAGCCGCCGGTCACCGGCGGGCCGATGTACACGGCCTCATCCGCGGCGCGCACGAACGGCGCGTTGCGGTCCGGGTCGGCATAGATAGCCGCCGTGTGGATGCCCATGGCGCGGCACGTACGCATGATGCGCGCCGCGATCTCGCCGCGGTTGGCGATGAGGATTTTACGGAAGTGCTTCATGCGGGCAGCCCCGGAAGCGGAAAATGGAAAACCGGGAACCGGCAGTTGAAAATGAAGCACCGGCGATCGCCGAGGCCGCTGCCCCACTTCCCGTTCCTGGTTTCCGGATTTCCGTTTTTCATCTTCTTGACCAAATTTGCGAGTTGATAAACTGCATGGCAGGCGTCGTCGTTGTCCGTTGCTTCTAGCGTGATTCCCCGCGTTGGTCGACAACGGCCGGCTCACCTGTACTGTGTGGGGCTTGGCAGCCCGCAGCGACCCAACGGGGAGCGGGCCATAGAAAGGACGCCGGCCGCAGGCCTACAGTCGCCCGAAGAAGTCGTTGCCCTTGTCGTCGACGATGATGAAGGCGGGGAAGTTCTCCACTTCGATCTTCCAGATCGCTTCCATGCCGAGCTCGGGATACTCGAGCACCTCGACGTGCTTGATGTTCTCCTGCGCCAGTATCGCGGCCGGGCCACCGATCGAACCCAGGTAGAAGCCACCGTGTTTGGCGCACGCTTCGGTGACCACCGGCGATCGGTTGCCTTTCGCCACGGTGATGTAACTGCCGCCGTGCTGCATGAACAAATCGACGTACGTATCCATCCGTCCGGCCGTCGTCGGGCCGAACGATCCCGAGGCGTAGCCCTGCGGAGTCTTTGCGGGGCCCGCGTAGTAGATGGGGTGATCCTTCACGTACTGCGGCAAGCCTTCGCCGCGGTCGACGCGTTCCTTGAGCTTGGCGTGGGCGATGTCGCGCGCCACGATCATCGGGCCGCTGAGCGCCAGGCGCGTCTTGATGGGATAGCGCGACAGCGTGGCGCGGATCTCGTCCATTGGGCGCCGCAGGTCGATGTGCACGACGTCGTCGCCGAGCTTGCGCTCATCGACGTCCGGCAGATACTGCGCCGGGTTGGTTTCGAGCTGTTCGAGGAAGATGCCGTCGCGGGTGATCTTCGCCTTGGCCTGGCGGTCGGCGGAGCACGACACGCCGATCCCCACGGGACAACTGGCGCCGTGGCGCGGCAGTCGAATGACCCGCACGTCATGACAAAAGTACTTGCCGCCGAACTGCGCGCCGATGCCGGTGCGCTGCGTGAGGGCCAGCACCGCGGCTTCCAGCTCAGGGTCGCGAATGGCGTGGCCCAGCTCGCTGCCGCGTGTGGGCAAATCGTCGAGGTAGCGGCAGCTCGCCAATTTGACCGTCTTCAGGGTGAGCTCTGCCGAGGTTCCGCCGATGACGATGGCCAGGTGATACGGCGGACACGCGGCGGTGCCCAACAGCCGGATCTTCTGTTCCATGAATGCCAGCAGCGCCTGCGGGTTGAGCAGCGCCTTGGTTTCTTGGAAGAGAAACGTCTTGTTTGCCGAGCCACCGCCTTTAGTGACAAACAGGAATTGGTAGGCGTCGCCCGGCGTGGCGTAGATCTCGATCTGTGCGGGCAGGTTGGTGCCGGTGTTGACCTCGTCGTACATCGTCAGCGGGGCCAGCTGCGAGTAGCGCAGATTCGTCTGCGTGTAGGTGTCGTAGATGCCGCGCGCCAGCGCCGCTTCATCGTTGCCGTCGGTCCAGACGCGCTGCCCCTTCTTGCCGAGCACGATCGCCGTACCGGTGTCCTGGCACGACGGCAGGATCATGCCGGCGGAGATGTTGGCGTTGCGCAGCATGTTGAGGGCGACGAAACGATCGTTGCCTGAGGCTTCGGGGTCATCGAGGATGCGGCGTAGCTGGGCGAGATGGCCGGGGCGAAAGAGATGGGAGACGTCGCGCACCGCTTCGGCCGCGACACGAGTGAGGCCGGCGGTATCGACGAGCAGCAGCGGCTGACCGCGGAAGGTGTCGCCCGCAACGTAGTCGCCGTCGAGCCGGCGGTACGGCGTGGTGTCGTCGCCGTGGGGAAACATTTCCTGAAACTGAAATGCAGGCATTGCGTGTCTCCAGGGCGGAATCCCTTAGGACTTCGCTTTCTTCGACTGCGCCGGCTTCGAGGGTTTCGACTTTCCAGCGCGGTTGAGGGCGATCGCTTGGCGAACGAGCGCCTTGAAGGCGGCCTCGTCAACGTCTGCTCCTTCGTGGATGTCGATCGCGCGGCGCACGTTTCCGTCGAGACTCGAGTTGAAGAGACCGGCCGGATCCTTCAGGGACGCGCCCTTGGCGAAGGTCAGCTTCACGACCTTCTTGTAGGATTCGCCAGTGCAGATGATGCCGTCGCACGACCAAACCGGAGTCCCCATCCACTTCCACTCCTCGACGACCTCCGGGTCTGCTTCCTTGATGAGCTTGCGCATCCGGCTGAGGGTTTCCCCGCGCCAGTCCCCGAGCTCGGCAATTCTTTTCGAGATGAGCTGCGATGCCGATTGGCCTTGGCTCACGGCCGACTGTTTCATGGTTCCATCCTGGAAGTTTCAGGTTATCGATGACTCCACGACAGACGTATAGCTGAGCGTTTCTATTCTCGTCGAGTCATCCTCCGAGAACCAAGTCTCCCCGCAGTCCGGGAATCGGGTGGACTCCCGCCGCCAGCGGGCTCGTGCCGGTTACATCCGAAACACGCCGAAGCTATCGGCTCCCTTCACGACGTTGTTGAACGCCGCGCTCAGCGCGATGCCGAGCACCGTGCGCGTGTCGCGTGGGTCGATGATGCCGTCGTCCCAGACGCGGCCCGTGGCGTAAAACGCATTCGACTCCTCATCAATGCGCTGGATGACCATCTGCCGCACCATCTTGTCCTCGTCCTCGTTGTACGCCTGGCCGGAGCGTTCGGCGGCGCTGCGGCGGACGATCGACATGACGCCGGCGAGCTGCTCGGGGCCCATCACGGCGATGCGATGGTTCGGCCAGGTGAACAGAAAACGCGGGTCGTAGGCGCGGCCGCACATGCCGTAGTTGCCGGCGCCGTAGGAGCTGCCGATCATCACCGTGAACATCGGGACGGTCGAGTTGGACACGGCGTTGATCATCTTCGCGCCATCTTTGATGATGCCGCCTTGCTCGTACTGCGTGCCGACCATGTAGCCGGTGATGTTTTGCAGAAACAGCAACGGCACGTCGATCTTGTTGCACAGCTGGATGAATTGCGCCGCCTTCTGTGACGAGTCGGAGAACAGGATGCCGTTGTTGCCGAGGATGCCGATCGGATAGCCGTGCAGATGCGCCCA
>CAZTDK010000270.1:0-5321 GCA_964611965.1 uncultured Binatia bacterium (SeqCode)
TGTTGATTTGATGTAAAGGCCATGACGAAGGTCCACCGTGAGGCGCGGGCGTCGTGTCCAATGGGTCCACAGCCGGGATCCGAGCGTACGCCCGGATCCCGGCCATGGAATGGGTCACTGCTGGTTGCGACCGCGCTGCGGGCCGCCGGTGCTCTGGTCGCCGTGGCCGCTCTGACTGCCATGGCTAGGCTGATTGCCATGGCTAGGCTGATTGCTGTGGCCGGGCTGGTTGCTGTGGCCGCTCCCCTGACCGGGCTTGGTACCCGACTGACTCTTGCCACCCTTCTGTTCTTGATTGGGCATTTGATTCACCTCCTTTCTCTCATTGGGCTTGAGTTCGGATTTGCTGCGTACTGCGAAACGGGTGCCACGGTCGCCCACGCCGAATGGCGCACTCAATCAGCTTCTACATTGAAAGGCTTGTTCGAATCGATCCCTACTTTACATCATACGCATGCGCGGATGTGGTTGTTCGTATTTTCATCCGTGTTCTGCGCCCGGCCAATCCGGATGCCGTCCGTAAGACAGGAATGATGACTTTGGATGGAGGCCGCCAGCAGTTCGCGATGGGTGGATGCTGCAGAGCCATCGCGCACGACTTAGACCGCGGCCACAAGCCTAGCGGAGGGGTGCAGCCTGTGATTCGGCTTCGGACTTTGACCCCGATCGGCGTTCAATTCTGACCCCAGGCAGACGGTCTGAATCTTCAATGCTGGAGGCGGGTTGGCCGATCTGGAGTGGGGTCAATATTGGAAGCCGATTCATTCGGACCCACGCCGAGTCACACTTCGGCTTTTCAGGAGAGACAAGGAGTCAATTTGGGGAGGTCCAGGCCAAAATTGCCTGCCGAAACACACTTTATATTCCGGTTGGCTCCGATGAATAGAGGAAATCGCGTCTGAACGTTCCTGGCACGTGGCTTGCCGTCTTGAGGGAGACTCGTAGAACAAGGACTCACCATGAGACGGTTCGTTGGCACCGCGCTCTTCGTTGCGACGCTCGGCTTGCCGCTGATCTTGAAACAGGCCGCCTACGAGGTCTCCGAGCGGCAAGGCATGACCGAGAACGAATCCTCACTCAGGGTCGACGGCGAGACACGAACCTTTGTCGCACGGCCCGACGTTGATCTCCGCACACTGAGCGAGCAGGAAGCTATGGTCCCCTGGGAGCGAGATCACGATGAGAGCTAGGACCGCATATGAAAACGTTGTTGGTATATCCTGACTTTCCCGACACATTCTGGAGTTTCAAACACGCGCTTCCCTTTCAAGGGAAACGCTCGGCCTATCCGCCGTTAGGCTTGATGACGGTAGCGTCCATGTTGCCCCCCAGTTGGCCGAAGCGCTTGGTGGACCTGAATGTCCGCCAACTGAAGGATTCCGATCTGGATTGCGCAGACGTAGTGTTTTTCAGCGGAATGATCGTGCAAGGCCCATCCATGAAGGCGGTGATTGACCGTTGCAAGTTTCGGGGCCTGCGCACCGTAGTCGGTGGTCCCATCGCCAGCACGGACGACCCAAACATCTTGGGAGTCGATCACGTCGTGGAAGGCGAGGCGGAAGAACTCATTCGCGACCTCGCTTCCGACCTGGAAGCCGGCGACGCCAAGCCTCACTACAAAGCCAAGGACTTGCCCGATCTCACCCAAGTCCCCCTCCCTCAACTGCACCTGGCCAACCTGCGACGCTATAGCGCCATGGCAGTCCAGTACTCGCGCGGGTGCCCGTTCACCTGCGAGTTTTGTGACATCATTGAAATCTACGGCCGGCGCCCCCGAACGAAGACTCCGGAACAAATCTGCGCCGAATTCGACCTGGTTTACAAGATGGGCTGGCGCGGGCCGGTATTCCTAGTGGATGACAATTTCATCGGCAACAAAAAGAATGTGAAAGTTCTCCTGCCCCGCCTCGTGGAATGGATGCGCGACCACAAATATCCTTTCTCACTGTTCACCGAAGCTTCACTGAATCTCGCCGCAGACGAAGATTTGCTGCGTATGATGCGCGAGGCGCACTTCACCCGCGTTTTTCTCGGCATCGAGACGCCGGTGGCGGAGAGTTTGAAGGAAACCACCAAGTTCCAGAATCTCCGCGGCGACTTGCTGGACAGCGTGAAGCGCATTCAATCGAAAGGGATTGAAGTGATGGCGGGGTTCATCGTCGGCTTCGACAACGATCCCAAAGACGTTTTCGACCGGCAAATTCAATTTATCCGCGACGCGGCCATTCCCCTCTCCATGGTCGGGTTGCTCTCCGCCCTGCCCAACACCCAATTGTGGCGCCGGCTCAAGTCGGAGGGACGCCTGCTGAAAGAAAGCCTCGGCAGTAACACTCTTCGCGATCTGAATTTCATTCCCAAGATGGACCCGCAAGAACTGCTGGTGGGCTATCAGCGAATCCTGAAAACTATTTATAACCCAACCGAGTACTTCAAACGTGCATCGGATTTTTTGTCGCAGTTGGGAGCTTCAGCACACGCACCCTTGGTCTTGTCCGATCTCATGGCACTCGGCCGCTCGCTTTGGCGGCAAGGCCTGCTCAGCAATTACCGATTGGCGTATTGGAAGTTTATCGCGCAGACCCTCTACCGCCGTCGACAGCATTTTGACAAAGCCATCACTCTCGCGATCATGGGGCACCATTTCTTTAAGTTAACGTGGGCGGGAGAGACAACCTGTGCGGTACCAAAAGTTGACACCTGAAAGGGGTTGCGGATCGGCGCCCCAGTGGCACCCGACGCGCGCAACTCCGCGATATGACGACAATGACCGTCGGGTTGCTGGGCCTTCCAATGGGTGACACCTGAAAAGGGATGTGTAAACCGCCTGCATCTGTAAGGGACCGGGCTATCTGACCACGGTGAGTTCAGCGAAACTGACCGCGATGAGGTCGGCCAAACTGACCGCGGCGGGTTGGGCGAAACTGACCACGTAGAGATCGGCCAAACTGACCACATTCCAGCTCGGCCAAACTGGCCACGAGCGAGCCGTGGGCTCGGTCGTACAGGCAGGGCTGCGTCTGCGATGCTCCGGGGATTTCGTCCGTCGGAGGGTCAATGAGCCGGAAGAGAAAGCAGATGGATCAATTGCAGGAATTGGTGCGCTTGCACCGCATGGGGACAGGGCACCGGGAGGTGGCGAGATTGTTCGGCGTCAGTCCGACTACTGAGCGCCAGTACCGGGAGATCCTGGTCGCTGAAGGATTATTGTCGGGATGTGTCGAGGCGCTGCCTGAACTCGACGAGTTGCGAGCCGCAGTGGTCAAGCACTTGGGCGACAAGCGTACGCCGCAACAGACCTCGTCGGTAGAGAGATGGGTCGAGGTCGTGCAGGCGATGATGGCCAAGGACGCGACCCCCAAGGCGATCTACGACTGCTTGCGCCTGGAGCACGAGGGTTTTGCCGGTAGCCTGTCGGCGATCAAGCGTTTGTATGCGCGCCTGCGCGGCGACAAGGAGGTCGAGGCCAAAGATGTCGTCATTCCGGTGGTGAGCGCCGCCGGTGAGATTGCCCAGGTCGACTTCGGCTACGTCGGCACACTCTACGATCCCGAGCAGGGTGTGCTGCGCAAGGCGTGGGTCTTCGTGATGGTGCTGACCTACAGCCGCCACCAGTTTGCGCGCGTCGTCTTCGACCAGCGTGTGACGACCTGGATGCGGCTGCACGTCGAGGCCTTCGAGTCCTTCGGCGGCGTGGTCCAGACGGTGGTGCCCGACAACCTCAAAGCGGCCGTGATACGCGCCGCCTTTGGTTTCAGTGACGAGCCCGCGCTCAATCGCAGCTAGCGCGAGCTGGCGCGCCACTACGGCTTCAAGATCGATCCCGCACCACCGTACAGTCCCGAGAAGAAGGGGACGGTGGAGTTCGGGAGTGAAGTACGTCAAACGCAACTTCTTTGCGCCGCGCGACTTCGCAGACATCCAGGATGCCAATCGCCGCCTGGATGCTTGGACCACAGAGATTGCCGGCCAGCGAATCCATGGCACCACACACCAGCGCCCGCTCGATCGTTTCGTGATTGCCATGATGACGGCAAGCCTATGCCGTGCTTTCACGCCGGCGTACCGCCTCGTGCAACGTTTGCTGGCGGCCAAGCGCGATCTGCTGCTCGACCGTGAGCTCAAGCGGCTCGACACGTACGACGCCGTGATCCTCGACGACCTCGGTTACGTCGAGCAGGACCGCGAGGAGATGGAGGTGCTGTTTACGTTTCTCTCCGAGCGGTACGAGCGCCGCAGTGTGCTGATCACCAGCAACCTGGTCTTCTCGCAGTGGGACCAGATCTTCAAGAACCCGATGACCACGATGGCGGCGATCGACCGCCTGGTGCATCACGCCATCATCTTGGAGATGGCGGGGCCGAGTATCCGCGAGGAAGAGGCCAAAGCGGGGCGGCGGGCAACCGGCGACGTCCGCCCCGCCGCGCCGGAATCACCCCCATGAGCCGGGCACATGCACAGCCCCGTTGGGAAAGCACTCCGGTCGCAGACTCCCTACGTGCTTCCCCAATTGGAAGGAGGAAAAAAGAAAGAAGCAGATCATCACACTGACGAAGGCGAAGGACCTACGAACCAGGCGCGATGGGGAAGTCCAATTGTCGCCGATGGGGAAAGGTAATTGACGTCAGCCAATCGTTCCACCCGGTGCGGGCAGCGCTCCCAACGATTACAACATCGGCGGCGGTATCCTTTGGTCATCCTGCTGCACGGCTACGGCGTCCGACACCGGGAGCAATTTTGGTCACGCTGCGCTCTGGCGAGCAGAATGCTGCTGTATCCGCTCCATATGGCGCACATTCGGCCGGGTGCGTGGGAGTACGCAGTGTCGCCGCGGGTTCTGATCCAAAAACAGCCGTATGATCCACCGGCGCACTGCGCTCGGGGCAAGATTGAGTGTCTCGCAGATCACGATGAACGAAAATACATATCCGTGCTCCGGACTCATGATCCAGCGCTCCGCCTCAGCACGCTTGTGCCCGACCGACGACCCCAAGTTGCGGACCGCATCCTCAAGCACAGCCAGCATCAGGGCTCGAGTGCCCGACCAGGGTGAGTCAACGTCTGTCTCTGCTGGGATCTCCAAGGAGGAAACTGACACGTATGCCTTCTCGTTCATCGCAAGTCCTTCCGTGGGCCGGGCATGTGAGTTGTCGACGGGCCATACTGACGCATAGAGCTCGATCCGCGGCCTCCGGGTGTGAGCACCCTGCATTGTCATTTCGGTGGGGTGCCGAGCCCTCCTGAATTGAGAGAATGTTCGGGCCGGGCCGAACCGACTCCCAAAAATCTGGATCGCATCCGGCAACCACCGTTCTCATCTGGTG
>CAZTDK010000270.1:5331-7924 GCA_964611965.1 uncultured Binatia bacterium (SeqCode)
AGCACTGATATGGCTTCGGAATGCGCCACCGGCAGTCTGCTTTTGGGCGTCCGACATACTGTCGTAGAGAGCCTGGAAGTCCGCAGAAATGGTCTTGCCGTTGTGTGCGTTCGTGGAACATTCCTTGTCTGCGATGACGGTCTTCCGCGTCTCTTCGGCAATGGCTAGGTCTGGCTAGGTCGGATTTCGCATTCGACTTATCCGCGGAGGTCACCGCCGGTTCCCCTCGGTCGCGGACGTTGTTGCCGGCGGTGTTCGCCGCGTAGGTCTGCGTTCGTTCGCGACGGTGTCTTCCAGTGGTGTCTGGCGAGTACTCCTCCGCGCCGGCGGCAGGGATCCATGCGGCCAACCCACCCACGATTACCATTGCAACTGCCAGTGTCTTCATACGGACCTGATGGAGCGCGAGTGTGCGCTCAGTTGGGCCGCACGCACGCACTTTTGTTGCCGCCCGTTTTGTTGTCTGCCGTCCGTCACCCGGCCGGCGCATCCCATCCTCGATTCGCCGGAGACCCTTCCGCTCGCTGAGCGAGCATCGCTGTACGTCTCGTGAGCCATGCTTCCTTGTACAAGGCGCAGTGCACCACCGTAAGCCCGGAGCATTACGCGCGAGCTTCTACGCGCGTAGTCTTACATCTCGCACCGCGGGGGCAATTCCTCGGTGCAACGAAACGAACGAAACTCACGACATCCAGTCGGTTCCCGGGGGGGCGTGAGGAGAAAACGATGTCAAAGGCAGCGTCGACCCAACCACCGATGAATGACACGCTGCTGAGTGTGTAAACCGATTGCATCGGGCAACGAACCCGACGGTCATCGCTTTGTTGCCGCGTACTTACGGGGCTCGGGTGCCATTGGGGCGCCGTTTTGTCCGCAACCCCTTTCAGGTGTCAAGTTTTGGTACCTGTTCGCTTGTAGTCGGCCCCGCCCCACTGAACGGTGGCGAGGCTTCGCCCCGCAGGCCTCACCTCCGATGGCATTTTCGCTCAACTGGTGGGGGCACTGGTAGATGTGGTTCGCCGGACGCTTACAAATGTAGTGCCAACTTTTGAGGGAAAACCCTTGCCGCGCCTAGGTTCGATCCCTCAAACTGCGGAAGTTAGGCTAAGACAGCTGACCACATATGGAGTCTACTAATCTCTACCATTGGCCAACCGTACCCAGGGGAGGTAACGGAGAATGACTACCAAAGGTCGAAGGGTCACAAGGTGTGTGTATTTGAGTCTTCTGGTGGCTGGTGGCCTGCTGTCGGACCCGTCCGCCGCGATAGCCCAGTCCGTCGGGGCGGCGGGAAGCTTCGCGATTTTGGGCGGTTCGAGTGCGACTGCCGCGGGAACCGGAAGTGTCATTAACGGTGATGTCGGTAAGCCAGTGGTGCCAACCCTGACGGGTATCTCAGCTCGGGAGGACGCTTTACGTCGGACGTCGCGGTCGATGGGGACGGCCGACTCTGGGTCGTGACGAACGCCAACCAGGTGTACTGGTTCAACAACGCGGCGAGCAAACCCGATGGCTCCGTTGGCGACGGACGGCTGGGCCTCGCAACCGGTGACAGCGCTACCTCGGCCAATGGGATGAATTGGCCCGTCGGAGTGACGCTCGAAGCCAGCGGAAACCTTTGGGTCACCGACCAGAGCAACAACCGGGTCTTGCACTTTTCCGGAGCCCAGCCCACCCCGACCAACACACCAACTTTGACCTTCACTACGACCGCCACACGCACGCCCACAGCCACGCCGACACAAACAAGCACGCCGACGTCCACGCCAACCGGGACACCGACCAACACGCCCACCTCCACGCCGACAAGCACACCAACGAACACACCGACGAATAGCCCGGTGGCGACGCCGACCCATACCCCGACGCAAACCGCAACCCAGACCGCGACGAGCACCGCAACGAATACACCGACGCCCACGTCAACGCCCACGGAGACGCCGACCGAGACGCCAACGGATACACCGACGGAGAGCCCAACCGACACGCCGACGGATACACCGACCGAGACGCCGACCGAGACGGCCACCGACACGCCGACAAAGACGGCGACAGCAACCGCGACGTCGACGCCGTCCAATACCGCAACCCCGACTCAGACACCGACCACCACGTGGACTGCGACTCGGACGCCGACCGACACGCCGACGTCGACGCCGACCAACACACCCAAAGGCCAACCGAAAGCGACCCCGCCGCCCAAACCGACCCCACCGCCGGCCAAGCCCACGCCGCCGCCAACCAGCACACCTACCGCAACGCCGACGAGCACGTCGACGCGCCCCCCGACCGGCACGCCTACCAAGACGGCAACGCGGCCCGCGACTCAGACGCCGTCCCGTACGGCGACTCCGACCGCAACCGACACCCCCGGTTCAAATCCGACGCCACCGCCGAAACCGACGAAGAAGCCTAAGTAAATAAGTAAATGGCTTTGCCCGCCAATTCTGTGAATCGGCGTCCAACTTTGACCCCGATCGGCGTCCAATTCTGACCCCGGCGGACAGCAGCTCACCATGCCTGAGCCGGTACCAAAACTTGAAGATCATCTGGAAGGCCTCGGCCCACGGGTTGTAGGGTGCAGTTTGCGAAC
>CAZTDK010000271.1:0-7921 GCA_964611965.1 uncultured Binatia bacterium (SeqCode)
GAATGGCGTCGACGGCTGGGTGTCACTCGAGGTGTCGCCGTTGCTGGCGTACGATACGGCCAGTACGCTGGCCGCGGCCAAGGAGCTGTTCGCCCGCGCCGGTCGCCCGAATCTGTTCATCAAAATCCCGGGCACCAAGGAAGGTCTCCCGGCCATCGAGGAGGCGATCTTCGCCGGTGTGCCGATCAACGTCACCCTCCTGTTCTCGCGCGATCAATACGTGGCGGCCGCCGAGGCGTTCTTGCGCGGCATCGAGCGGCGCATGGAGGCCGGCCTCAATCCGTCCGTCGGCTCCGTCGCCTCGGTATTCATCAGTCGCTGGGACGCCGCGGTCGCGAAGAAGGTGCCCGAGGAGCTGCGCAATCACCTCGGCATTGCCATCGCCAAGCGGACGTACCGCGCCGCGCGTCAGCTGCTGACCTCACCGCGTTGGCAACGCATCTACAACGCCGGCGCTCACCCGCAACGCCTGCTGTGGGCGAGCACCGGAACCAAGGACCCGCAGGCCTCCGACGTGCTGTACATCAAAGCGCTGGCCGCGCCGTTCACCGTGAACACCATGCCTGAAGGCACACTGAAGGCCCTGGCGGAACACACGGAGCTCGGCTCGATCATGCCGGCCGACGGCGGCGATGGCGAGGAAGTTCTGGCGCGGTTCGCCAAAGCGGGCATCGACGTCGATGCCTTGGCGGCGCAGCTGCAGGAAGACGGCGCCAAGTCGTTCGTCAAGTCCTGGAACGATCTGATGGGCGTGATCGCGTCGAAGAGCGACGCGCTCAAGAAAGCCAGTTGAGGAATTCCGGAGCGCGTCGAAGTGAGGCTTGGCGTGCCAACAGAGTTGGAGGAATACGCATGAAGGTGCTGGTGGTGGATGTCGGGGGAACGAATCTCAAGATCCTCGCGACCGGACAGGACGCGCCGCGTAAGGTTCCCTCCGGGCCGACCCTGACGCCCCGACGCATGGTCAGTGCGGTCAAAAAGCTGGCGCAGGGGTGGACGTATGACGTCGTGTCGATCGGCTTCCCCGGGCCGGTGCTTCGCGGACACCTGGTGAGCGAGCCCCACAACCTCGGACGTGGGTGGATCGGGTTCGATTTCGCGTCCGCGTTTGGCTGTCCCGTGAAGCTCGTCAACGACGCCGCCATGCAAGCGCTCGGGAGTTACAAGAGCGGCAGGATGCTCTTCCTGGGCCTGGGCACCGGTCTGGGAACGACGATGATTGTGGACGGCGTCATCGAGCCAATGGAGCTGGCTCATCTGCGCTACAGGAACGGCACGTACGAAGACTATGTTGGTCTGCGGGGCCTGCGGAAGCACGGCAAGAAGAAGTGGCGGCGTTCCGTCGCCGACGTCGTGGCGTGCCTGGTCGCCGCGCTCGAGCCGGAGGATGTGGTTCTGGGCGGCGGCAACGTCAAGAAATTGAAAACCTTGCCGCCACACTGCCGTCCGGGAAACAATGCCAATGCCTTCATCGGCGGGTTCCGGTTGTGGGAAAAGGACGGGCGCCTTCCGCGCCCCGCGCGCGTCAAACCCCGTGCGATGCGCCGCAAACCTGCGCGGCCGACCAGTGCGCCGGCCGCCGGAGGGACAGCCGCATGAAGTCAACCGTCGCTCCGCTCAAGAAACGCCCCGCTTGGAAGGCGTTGGCCGCTCACCAGAAAGTGCTTCGCAAGTCGCACCTCCGCGATCTCTTCGCCGGTGATCCGCAGCGCGGCGAGCGCCTGACGGCGGAAGCCGTCGGTCTGTACCTGGACTACTCCAAGAACCGCATCACCGACGAGACGCTCACGCTGCTGCTCCAACTGGCCGACCAGTCCGGGCTGCGAGCGCGCATCGACGCCATGTTCCGCGGCGACAAGATCAACGTCTCGGAAAAACGCGCGGTCTTGCATGTCGCGCTGCGGGCACCGCGCACCGCGTCGATCGTCGTGGATGGCGAGAACGTCGTGCCCCAGGTGCACGCCGTGCTCGACAAGATGGCCGACTTCGCCAACCGTGTGCGCAGCGGTGCCTGGAAGGGCCACACGGGCAAAGCCATTCGCAACGTCATCAACATCGGCATCGGCGGTTCCGACCTCGGGCCGGTGATGGCCTACGAGGCTCTCAAGCAGTACAGCGAACGGTCGATGACCTTCCGTTTCGTCTCCAATGTCGACGGCACCGATTTCGTCGAAGCGACGCGCGACCTCGATCCGGCGGAGACCCTGTTCATCATCTCTTCGAAGACCTTCACGACCCGCGAGACGATGACCAACGCCCACAGCGCGCGTGACTGGTCGCTCAAGGGCCTCGGCGGTGATGTGCAGGCGGTGGCCAAGCATTTCGTTGCGGTGTCGACCAATGCCGCAAAGGTGTCGGAGTTCGGTATCGACACCGCCAACATGTTTGGCTTTTGGGACTGGGTGGGCGGCCGCTACTCGATGGACTCGGCGATCGGCCTCTCGACCATGCTGGCCGTCGGCCCAGACAGCTTTCGCGCCATGCTGGACGGCTTCCATGAAATGGATGAGCATTTCCGCACCGCGCCGTTCGCGCACAATCTACCGGTGCTCATGGGATTGTTGGCGGTCTGGTACAACGATTTCTTCGGGGCACAGACCGTTGCCGTTCTACCCTACGAACAATACCTCAAGCGCTTCCCGGCCTATCTGCAGCAGCTGACGATGGAGAGCAACGGCAAACACGTCACGCTCGAAGGCAAGGCGGTGAACTACGACACCGGCCCGATCTACTGGGGTGAACCGGGTACCAACGGCCAGCACTCCTTCTACCAGCTGATCCATCAGGGGACGCATCTCATCCCCTGCGACTTCCTCGCCTTCGCGCAGGCGCTCAACCCGCTTGGCCGCCATCATGACATGCTCCTGGCCAACGTCTTCGCGCAGACCGAGGCGCTGGCGTTTGGCAAGACGGCGGAACAGGTCAAGGCCGAGGGCACACCGGCGTGGCTCGTGCCGCACCGGGTGTTCGAGGGGAACCGGCCGTCGAATACCATTCTCGCCGACCGTCTCACGCCGCAGACGCTCGGTAAGCTGATTGCGCTCTACGAGCACAGCGTCTTCACTCAGGGGGCCCTCTGGCGCATCGACTCGTTCGATCAGTGGGGCGTGGAGCTGGGAAAAGTCCTGGCGCAACGCATCATCCCGGAGCTCGAGAGCGACGCCGCACCCACGCTTGGGCACGACAGCTCGACGAACACGCTGATCCGTCGCTACCGCAGCCGCAAGCAGGCGGCGTCATGAGGCGTGGCCCCGGTTCGTTCGACATGCGGGTGCCACACTGATGGATATCAAGCTTGCGCCATCGATTCTCGCGGCGGACTTTGCCCGTCTGGGCGAGCAGGTGGCCGCAGCCGAGCGCGCCGGGGCGGATCGGATTCATGTCGACGTCATGGACGGGCACTTCGTGCCCAACATTTCGATGGGCGCGCCGATCGTCAAGTCGTTGCGGCCGGTGACGCGTCTGCCGCTTGAAACGCACCTGATGATTTCCGACCCGGACTTCTTCCTCGACGACTTCGTCAAGGCGGGCTCCGACTCGTTGCTCGTCCACTGGGAAGGCAACGCCAACTTGCATCGCACGGTGCAGCGCATCAAGACGCTCGGCAAACGCGCCGGCCTGGTCATCAATCCGGCAACCCCCGCGGCGCTGTTGGAAGAGATCCTGCCAGACGTGGATCAGGTGTTGGTCATGACGGTCAATCCGGGCTTTGGCAATCAGCATTTCATCCACACCACGCTGCCGAAGATCGGCCGCGTCCGCCAGATGATCGATGCGATCAAGCCGGCGTGTGACCTCGAGGTGGATGGCGGAATCGATGCGGTAACGGCGCCGCTGGCGGTCGCCGCGGGAGCCAACGTACTGGTGGCAGGTTCGGCGATCTTCGGTGACAAGGACGGGATCGCGGCGGCGATGGCTCGCCTGCGTGACAGCGTCAAGCCGTAGCCGACACGCCTGCACAATCTGAAAGGAGTAACGCTCATGCAACTAGGAATGGTGGGTCTGGGACGAATGGGTGCGAACATGGTGCGGCGCCTCATCAAGGGCGGCCATGAGTGCGTGGTCTTCGACATGTCGCCGAAGGCGGTGAAGGAGCTCGCCAAGGAAAAGGCCGTTGGCGGCGCGTCGCTGGCGGACCTGGTGAAGAAGTTGAAGAAGCCGCGCGCCGTATGGCTCATGGTTCCGGCGGCCGTGGTCGACAAGACGATTGCCGACATCCTGCCGCATCTCGACGCCGACGACATTCTCATCGACGGCGGCAATTCGTACTACGTCGACGACATCCGCCGCGCCAAGGAGCTGGCGCCGCGCCGCATCCACTATGTGGACGTTGGAACGAGTGGCGGTGTCTGGGGTTTGGAGCGCGGCTACTGCATGATGATCGGCGGCGAGCCGGCGGTGGTCAAGCATCTCGATCCCATCTTCAAGACGCTGGCGCCGGGGGTCGGTGATATTCCACGTACGCCGGGGCGCGAGAAGATCAAGGGCACGGCGGAGCAGGGGTATTTGCACTGCGGCCCCAACGGTGCGGGGCACTTCGTCAAGATGGTCCACAACGGGATCGAGTATGGTGTCATGGCCGCCTACGCCGAAGGGCTCGGCATCCTGCGCGACGCCAACGTCGGCAAGCAGGAACACGCGATTGACGCCGAGACGACGCCCCTGCGCGATCCTGAGCACTACCAGTACGATCTCGATCTGCGCGACATTGCCGAGGTGTGGCGGCGCGGCAGCGTCATTGCCTCCTGGTTGCTGGATCTGACGGCGGCCTCGTTGGCCGAAGATCCCGCCCTCTCGAAATTCGCCGGACAGGTCTCGGATTCGGGTGAGGGCCGGTGGACGATCAAAGCCGCCATTGACGAAGCGGTACCGGTGCCGGTGCTCTCCACCGCGCTCTACCAGCGCTTCAGCTCCCGCGGAGAGGCGGATTTCCAGGACAAGCTGCTGTCGGCCATGCGCTTTCAGTTCGGCGGACACTTGGAAAAGCCGTCCGGCAAGTAGCCGCGAGAGGAGAGCCTACGATGAGTGCGGCGCATTCCGACGCCCTGGTCTTCTTCGGCGCCACGGGCGATCTGGCGTACAAGAAAATTTTTCCGTCGCTGCAGGCACTGGTGAAACGTGGCCACCTGGACGTGCCCGTCATCGGCGTGGCCAAGGCGGGGTGGAATCTCGATCAGCTCAAGGCCCGGGCGAAGGACAGTCTCGAAAAGCACGGCGGCCTGGATCCCGCGGCGTTCGAGAAGCTGTCTGGTTTGCTGCGTTACGTTGACGGTGACTACAATGACGCGACCACCTACCAGTCGCTGCGCAAAGAGCTCGGCGCGGCGCAATGCCCGGCGCATTATCTCGCCATCCCGCCGGTGCTGTTCGGGCTGGTCGTGGAACAGTTGGCGAACGTAGGCTGCGCGAAGAACGCGCGGGTCATTGTCGAGAAGCCGTTCGGGACCGACCTTGCCTCCGCGCGCAAGCTCAACCAGATTCTGCTGAGCGCCTTCGACGAGACGTCGATCTTCCGCATCGATCACTACCTCGGTAAACGTCCGGTGCACAACATGGTGTTTTTTCGCTTCGAGAATGCGCTACTGGAATCGTTTTGGCACCGCAATCACGTCGACAGCGTGCAGATCACCATGGCGGAGAATTTCGGCGTGCAAGGCCGTGGCGCCTTCTATGATGAGACGGGGACTATCCGCGACGTGGTCCAGAATCATCTGTTCCAAGTCATGGCCAATCTGGCGATGGAGCCGCCGGTGCGCACCGACAGTGAATCGCTACGCGACGAAAAGGTGAAAGTCTTGAAGGCCATCCCACCGCTGGAGGCCAAGAACCTGGTGCGCGGGCAATTCCGCGGCTACCGCAACGAGCATGGGGTGGCGCCGGACTCGAAAGTCGAAACCTTTGCCGCGCTGCGACTGGATGTGAATTCGTGGCGTTGGCAGGGGGTGCCGTTCTACATCCGCGCCGGTAAATCGCTGCCGGTGACGTGCACGGAGATCCTGGTGCGCCTGCGCCGGCCGCCAATGGTTTTCCCGACCGGCGTCTCCGCGCCGAACTACTTTCGCTTTCGCATCAGTCCCGACATCACTGGCGCGTTCGGCCTCACGGTGATGGATCCCGAGGACAAGATGGTCGGCGTGCAGACCGAGCTGCTGGCCAGCCGCCACCCCGGAGCCGAGGAGATGGATGCCTATGAGCGCGTGCTCGGCGATGCCATGGAGGGCGATGCGACCTTGTTTGCCCGCGAAGACTATGTGGAGGAAGCCTGGCGTATCGTCGATCCGATCCTCAAAGCAGGCACCCCGGTGTACGAATACGAGCCCGGCACCTGGGGCCCCAGCGAGGTCGAGCGCGTGACACCCGCCGACGGGTGGTGCAACCCAACGATGGAGACCTTCGCCGATTGGAGGGCGGTGTGAGCTCGGTGTCGATTGCTTCGATCGTCTTCGCCTGCGTGTTCGGCAGCGCGCTGCTCGGTATGTTCGTGCGCACCAAGCTGCCGGTGCACCACCTGAACCAGGATTCAAAAGACGTCGTGAAGCTGGCGATGGGGCTGATCGCCACGATGGCCGCGCTGGTCCTCGGCTTGCTCACAGCCTCGGCGAAGGCTGAGTTCGACACGCAGACCAGCGAGCTCCAGCAGGCGGCGGCCAAGGTCATTCAGCTCGACCGGGTGCTTGCCCATTATGGGCCTGAGACCAATGCCCTTCGCGACGGGCTACGACAGATGATCACCAACCGGATCCAGATGACCTGGCCGGAAGAGAGCGAGACGCCCAAGAAAGTCGACGCGTCCGTGATGACACCGGTAGCCGAGGGGTTCATCCACAAGATCCGCGCGCTGGTGCCACAAGGCGATGATCAGCATGATCTGCAGGCACAGGCGGTACAGCTTGGCGGTGACATGCTGGCGATGCGTTGGCTGATGTTCACGCAGGAAAGTAGCCCGCTGCCGTTCCCGTTTCTGGTGGTGCTCGTCCTCTGGCTGAGTGTCCTGTTCGGCAGCTTCGGCTTGTTTGCGCCGCGCAACGCGACGGTGGTCGCGACCCTGCTGCTGTGTGCGGTCGCGGTTTCCAGCTCTATCTTTCTGATCTTGGAAATGAACAAGCCAATGGAAGGCCTGATCAAGATCTCCAGCGCCCCGCTGCATTTTGCGCTTTCGCAACTCGGGAAGTAGCGAGCCGCAATGCAATGCAAGACAAGAATGTTTCGCGCCAAGCCGCGAAGGCGCAAAGGAAGAGGCGCAAAAATGAATCCTATGAGGGATTCGGAGGTGGAATGTCGAAGCAAACGGTTCTTGGAGCCGGGACGTTCTTCTTTGCGGCTTGGCGCCTTTGCGTGAGTCGTCTCGAAGGGCTGAGATGAGCATGAAGCCGGAAATCGTGATCGATACATCCGCGGCGTTGGCGCGTGTATTCGCGGATCGTCTCGTGGCGGACGCGGCGGCGGCGATCGCCGCGCGCGGGCAGTTCTCCTGCGCGTTGCCGGGCGGCTCGGTTGCGGAGACCTTTTTCCCGGTGCTGGCGCGGGCGCCGCTGGCCTGGGACAAGGTCGAATTCTTCTGGGGCGATGAGCGCGCCGTCGGGCCGGATGACCCGGAGTCGAACTACGGCCTGGCCAAGCGTCTCTTGCTCGATGTGGTGGGTGCCGATCCGCGGCGCGTGCACCGCATCGTCGGCGAGGGCGGCGACCTCGACGCGGCGGCACGGGCGTACGAAAGCGAGATGGTGCGGGCGCTCGGCGATCCACCGCGAATGGATTGGGTGGTTCTGGGCCTGGGGCCGGAAGGCCACGTGTGTTCTCTTTTTCCCGGCCACCCGCTCCTGCGTGAACGCACCCGCCGCGTCGCCGCAATCTTTGACTCGCCCAAGCCGCCGCCGCAGCGGCTCACCTTCACCATGCTGCCGCTGGAGCTGGCGCGAAC
>CAZTDK010000272.1:0-7909 GCA_964611965.1 uncultured Binatia bacterium (SeqCode)
CGATATAAAAAGACCCAAACAGGCCGTAGATTGCGCTGGCCGCGTCATAGCGTAGATCGTAGACGATATCGCGGATTGCCTTGAGATCCCGCGAGAATAAGGTGACGCCCCATTCCCAATCGTCGAGACCGGTGCAGGTGGTGATCAGCTGTGTGATCCGGTCGGCATAACGTCGGCCGGAGGTGCCGTGCTCGAGCATGTACTCCTTGCGCTGCTCGAAGCTCAGTCGATACCAGTTGTCCTGATCGCGGCGCGCCTTGGCCATGGGGTAGAAGCACAGGATCGGGTAGTTGTCCGGCAGCTGGGGATGCAGGCGCGAGTCGGCATACATCGCCGTGCGTTTGCGCAGCGCCACAAAGCGCGCGGCAAACTCGGGCGACGCGGGATCCATCTTCTGCTCTTCGATCAGCAACTTCGCCCAGTCGAGCTCGTTGGTGATGTACTCGCTCGCCTCGGTGAGCGACAGGAAGGAGTACACCGGGGTCAAGCAGGCGCCCAACGTGGTCGCGGCGATCTCCTGGCTGATCTGCTGGATGCGCCAGAGGTCGGCGTGGACGGCCATGAAGCCGACATCCGCCTTGGTCACTCCGGCAAACGCGATGAACTGCAGTCCTTCTTCGGTGGCCCGCGCAGCCAACCATTTCGCGAACTCGCCGGCGGCGGCACAGCGGTCGGCAGCTGTGAGACTGCGCCAGCGCATCCGATCGATGCGATAGAACAGATGCATCACCGTCCATCCCGCGGAGGACACCAAGCCTTGGAGCTGCTCGCTCATGATCGGACTCCTTCTGTGTGGTTCGTACTGCAGCGGGCGGTGCGGTTCAACCGCGTGCTGGAACAGTGTCGCACACGGCGATGTGAGACAAAGAGCGCGTGTCCGCCATTCGCGCGTTGCCACGGCGGGTACACGGGTATACGGTCGCCTGCATTTGATGAGTGACACGCCCGCATCCACCGCGATCGCACTCCACGTTACCGGCCTGACCTACGGGCCGCACGCCATCGGCCGGCTCGACGGCAAGGCGATCTTCGTGCGCGGCGCGGCCGCGGATGAAGATGTCGAGATCACGCTGCGAGAGGACCGCGGCTCGTTTGCGTATGCGGACGTCGTGCGTGTCATCCGCGCGTCGCCGGACCGGCGCGTGCCACCGTGCCCGTACCTGCCGCGCTGCGGCGGCTGCCCGTGGCAACATCTGACCTACCCGGCACAGCTGCGCGCCAAGGAACAGAATCTGCGCGACCACCTGCAGCGCACGGCGCGCTTGCCAGACGTGACCATCCGGCCGATGATCGCCTCGCCGCACGAGTTTGGGTACCGCAGTCGACTCACCTTGCGCACCGCCGATCGCCGCGTCGGCTTCTATGCCGGCGGGACGCATGCGCTCGTCGAGATCGCCCATTGCCTGCTGGCGTCCGGCACGGTCGACGCCGCGATCGCGTCGGCGGCGGAGTTGGTTGCCACGCTCACCAGTTACGTGCGGCGTGTCGAGATTGCGAACCGTGGCGATCTGCCCGGCGTGGTATTGGTGGCGGAGGTGGAGGGGCCGTTTGCCGGTGTCGATGATGCTACGCTCACGCGCTGGATGGCACGGGGTGAGTCGGTTGCCGGTGTCGTGCTGCATGGCAAGCAGTGGCGCCGCAGCTGGGGCGATGAGCGCGGCACCGTGTCGCCGCAACCCGATCTGCGTTTGACGGCGCGCTGCGGCGTCTTCACCCAGGTCAATCCAACCGCCAATCGGCTGCTGGTGGAGCAGGTCCTGGCGCTGAGTGACGTCGGGAGTGACGATCACGTGCTCGATCTGTACGCTGGCGTCGGCAACTTGAGTTTTCCGCTCGCGCGTCGCGCGGCGCACGTCGTCGCCGTCGAGCAGCATCGGTTGGCCGCCGAGGATGCGCGGGCGAACGCCGTGGCGCTTGCGGCGCGGAACTGCGAGATCGTGTGTGCATCGGCGCACCAGGCGCTGCGCCAACTGCAGCGCCGGCGTTTCGACGTCGTGGTGCTCGATCCACCGCGCAGTGGCGCCGCGGAGATCATCGACGCCTTGCTGGCACTGGCGCCGCAGCGGCTGGTGTACGTCTCGTGCAATCCGGCAACCCTGGCGCGCGATCTCAAGCGCCTCAGCACGCGCTATCGCGTCGAAGTCGTGCAACCCATCGATCTCTTCCCGCACACCTACCATGGAGAGGCCGTGGTCAAAGCCGTATTGACTTGCTGACTGGCGGCTCCTACTCTGCCCGCAGGTTTGCGCATCCATGCCCGGGAGCGGTTTACGTGGGTGCGTGTCCTGTCTTGAGGTGCGATACCTATGGCGAAGCAACAGAAGTCGCTCAAACCCAACATCACCATCATCCCGGGCAAAGGCGTTTCGCAAACCATCAACTATCTCATCGAGGACCGCGATCAGCTCGACTGGCTGGTGGCGGTGGGTCGCAACAAGAACGGCGAGATTTTCTTTTACGACACCGGCGGCGACATCATCGAAGATCTCGGCACCCTGGAATACATCAAGGAGCGCATCATTCGCGCCCATTTCGGCGAAGAGCCCGACTAACCTGCGGTCGGCGTCTCTTCTATGGCCCGCTTCCCGTTGGGTCGCTAGATACGGCTTCGAATGAAAGTCTTTTCGGGCAACAAGGTCCGAACCGCCAAGAGCCGCTAAAGCGTTGGCGAGATCTAACCTACAGCCACGCATGCAGTCGACCCGTTTGGTTTTTCGACATCGCATGTCGCCTCGCCGAATCCTCGCCATCAAGTGGGTCAGCTTGATTGTCGCCTGCGTGTGCCCATGCACGCCGGCGCTGGCGGCGTGGGGCGCACACGGCATGGTCGCGGCGGAGCACCGTCTGGCCTCGCATGCCGGCGTGGTCATCCTGCAACAAGGCGGCAACGCCGTCGATGCGGCGGTAGCCACCGCGTTCGCCGTATGCGTCGTCAATCCTTCGTCCTGCGGCATCGGCGGCGGCGGCTTCATGCTCATCTATCTCGCCAAGTCGCATCGCGCGGTGGCGCTCGACTACCGGGAAACCGCGCCGGCGCGGGCGTCGCGCGACATGTTCGTACGCGACGGCAAGGCCGTGCCGGAGCTGAGCCGCCGCGGCGGCCTCGCGGTCGCGGTGCCCGGCGAAGTGGCTGGGTTGGCAGCGGCGTTGCACCGCTATGGTACGCGCTCGCTGGGTACCGTGTTGGAGCCGGCAATCGGCTATGCCCGCGACGGTTTTGTCATCGAAGACCATCTGGCCACGGAGATCGCCCAGAATGCCGACGCTCTGCGCGCCGTGCCTGGCCTGGCGCGCAACTTCCTCCACGCCGACGGCTCGCCCTTGCGCGCCGGTGAAACGCTGCGGCAGCCGGAGCTGGCGCGCACGCTTCAGCACATCGCGGACACGGGAGTCGCAGCATTCTACGGTGGCGACATTGCGGCGAGCATCGCGCGTAGCGTCGACGCGGCCGGTGGCGTCCTGTCGGTGGCGGACCTTGCCGCCTATCGTCCACGCTGGCAGCGGCCGCTGTACGGGTCCCATGGCGGCGATACGGTGATCACCATGCCGCCGCCAAGCTCTGGCGGCGGCGCACTGTTAGAGATCCTCGGTATCCTCGGGTCGGACGACCTGCCGGCGCTCGGCCACGATTCGCCGACCTACGCGCATCTCCTGGCGGAGGCGATGGCACACGCGTTCGCCGACCGCGCCGAGTATTACGGCGATCCAGACTTCGTGTCACTGCCGTTGGCGCAGTTGCTGGCTCCGGTAAACAGCGCCGCGTTGCGCGCCCGCATCAGCGCCACGCACACGCTCGAACACGCCGCGTACGGCAGCCACGTGGCCAGCCACCGCGGTGCCGCTCCCGATCACGGCACCTCTCACCTGTCGGTCATGGATGCCGCCGGCAACGCCGTGGCCTGCACCACGACGATCAATACCGCCTTCGGGGCGATGGTCACCGCCGGCGAAACCGGCATCATCTTGAACAACGAGATGGACGACTTCTCCGCACAACCGGGCGTCCCCAACGTTTACGGCCTCATCGGAAACGATGCCAACGCCGTTGCGCCGAACAAACGGCCGCTCAGTAGCATGACGCCGACGATCGTGACGCGGCACGGGCGGCCCATCCTCGCGCTGGGCGGCTCCGGTGGCCCGTTGATCATCAGCGGCACGGTGGAGGTCCTGCTCAATGTGCTCGACTTCGACATGGAGGCAGCCGCCGCGGTCGCCGCGGCGCGCATTCACGACCAATGGGTGCCCCCGGTTCTCGTGGTCGAACCGGGTGTTCCCGCACCGCTACGCGAGGCTCTTGCGCGCTACGGGCATGTTGTGAAAGAGGTGCCTACGATGGGTGCCATTCAAGTGGTGCGCCGGCAGGCAGACGTCTTCGAAGGCGCGGCCGATCCCCGCAAGGGTGGTGAAGCCGACGGGTGGTGAGGAGCATGGCAGCCGCACGGAAGAAAGCGCAACCGACGAAGTGGTGGTCGTCGATGTGGTTCAAGCTCGGCCTGAGCGTCGTCCTGCTCAGCGTCCTGCTGTGGAAGACCGACGGCTCCGATCTCCTTGAAGCCGTTACCAGCGCCCAACCCGGCTGGGTCATTCTGGCGTTGGTCGGGTACCTCATCAGCCAGGTGATCAGCTCCTGCCGCTGGACCATGCTGGCGCGCCCGCTCGGCTTCGATGAGCCGTACGCCGACTTCTTCTACGCATACTTCACCGGCATGTACATGAACCTGTTCGCGCCCAGCACCGTTGCCGGCGATATCGGCCGCGCCCTCTACCTGGCGGGCGCACAACGTCGCAAAGCGCTGGCCTTCACCACGGTGATCGCCGACCGCGGTCTCGGATTCGTCGTGCTCAGCTGGGTCGGCGCGGCTGCCATCCTGTTGCAGCCGGGCTACCAGCTGCCGCGGCCGCTGTACTATGCCGCGTGGACGGTTCCGCCGGGAACGCTGTTGGGCTGGCTGTATTTGCCGCAATTGGTCGTGCGACTGTTCAAGCGCGAGAACCGCTGGCGGCATCTGGTCGAGAAGGACCTGGCGCCGTACTGGAGCGACTTCGGTCTGTTGCTGAAGACCAGTCTCGTGGCCGGTGTTTTCCACAGCTTGCAGATCTTCACGCAAGTCTGGCTCGCGCGGGCGTTGGGGATCGAGGTGCCGTGGCCGTTTTTCTTCATCTTTGTTCCGGTGGTGAACATTCTCGGCATGCTGCCCTTGAGCTTCAGCGGTATCGGAGTCCGAGAAGGCGGCTATCTCTATTTCCTGGCGATGGTCGGCATCCAACGCCACACCGCCGTGGCGCTCGGCCTGTTGTCCAGCGGCGTGGTGCTGATCAATGGTCTCACTGGTGGGCTCGTGTTTCTGCTCTGGAAGACGCCGCCGGCAGCGCCGGCCACGGGCACGGTGGTCGAGAGCTCGGCACGGCGGCGCGCCGCCAACGACCGCACCTGAGCCCTGCGGGCGGCGTCTCTTCTGTGCTCCGCTCCCCCTTTCGTAGCTACGGGCTGGCAGGTTCTAGCGAGGCGCGCCTCAGACCAACAAGCATATGGCCGCGCCTCTCGATGATGGCTGAAGGCAGAGGGTTCAGGCCATCCGCCATCGGCGATCAGCTGTCGGCGGGCGCTTCGTCCTGTAGACCGTGCATCGCCCTCATACGTGATTCCGCAGCAGCAGCTCTCTCGGATGCGGCTCCAGGTATGTCTGTCCCTGAAGATAAGCGACCGCATACCGCCGGACGTAGTGACGGATGAGCGTCAGCGGCACGATCAGCGGCACCAGCTCATTGCGGTAATCGTCGATCAATGACAGCATTTCCTGCCGCGAGGCGGCATCGAGGTGTTTGGAAAAGTATCCGAGGATGTGCTGCAACACGTTGACCTGCCGGCGGCGCGTGGCGCTGACGCCGAGCGCCTGCATGAACGCCGACTCGTAGCGCTCGCGCAGCTGCGGTCGCGGCATCGTCTTGGCGTTTGCCACCAGTCGACCGAGCTCGGCATACGCTTTCGGCGCATGCGCCATCAGTTGGAGCTTGTGGGCCGTATGCAGCGCCACCACACCGCCCACTGTCCAGCGGCGCGTAAACAGTGCCCGTAGGCGATGGTAGGCGAAGACCCGCTCGATGAAGCTCTCGCGCAGCGCCGGATCGTTGAGCCGTCCTTCTTCCTCGATCGGCAGATTGGGGAGCCGCCGCATCAGCGCCTCGGCAAACAGCCCGCGGCCGCTCTTCGACGGCATTGCACGCCCGTCGTAGACCTTCACGCGCTCCATCCCGCAGCTGGGGGAATCCTTCTTGAGCACGTACCCGCACAGCTCCTCCGCGGCCAGTTGTGCGACCCGGTTCGCTGCATAGCGGCGCATGGCAGCGGTGTAGTTGCTGCCGGTCTTCGGCTGCACGAGACGGACGTCGCCGTCGGCGCGCTCCAAGCGGAGCGTCGGGCGCGGGATGCCCAACCCAAGCTCGACCTCGGGGCACACCGGTACCCAGTCCACGTGAGGCCCGACCATGTCGACCAGGAAACCGTCGCGCTTGTGTCCGGCGTCGAAGCGCACCGCGTTCCCCAGCAAGCAGGACGATACGCCGATGCGGATCGGTGTGTCAGGTGCGGCTTCGCTCGGCCCGGCGGGTGGCTTCATCGAGGCAACGATTCACCCCATGAGTTGGCTTTGCCCGGGAAATGCAAATGATCTCCTTCCAGCCCTCTTTCTCTCTTTTGAGCGAAGGGGCTGGGGGAATGATCGCGAAGGCCGCTGAACCTGCAGATCAATTGCCGACCTCCGTGAAGCTGATGACATCGGTCGAGGTGACGAAGCGACCATCAATCCGCTTGGGCAGTGGTGCATCGAGACGGTAGGTGAACGGCAGGCTGCCACCCGCGGCCACCTCTCCGGGTATGGTGAAATCCTCTGAGCGCCCGGGATTCTCGTCGCCTGGATGGCGCTCGTTCTTCCAGATCCAACTGTGGCGGACGATCACCTTCACGTCGCGCAGCAGGCGCGACGAGTTGTTCACGACGACACCAGACACCGTGCTGTCCCGTACCTGCACATCGCGCACGACCACCGCACGGGCGACCTGGTCGCTCGAGGCCAGCGCGGGAGGCTGCGCCTGAATGGGCAACACCGCCACCAACAACAAACTCAATCCACTCCCGATCGTCAGACAGGCGTCATGTCGCTTCATACCCAGCCCTCCTCAATGCGCACCATTATACGGACTCGGTGCGCGAGTTCAGCACCTATTTTGGCTGTAATTTGGCTCTCCTCTCTTCCGTTCGGGTCGGCACGAAAGGGACGGACCCGTTGCCGCAAGGCAGGCGAACAGGTAGGCAACGGCCGTGGCCGGTGACTATTGGTATCAGGTATGGGGTCCGCCGCGGCGCCCAGGCGGACGCCCCGATCTGTCGGTGATCTTGCCCGACCTGTTGGTTGGCGAATACCCAATGCCCGACGACGCCGAATGGTTGCGCACCGCACACGGCATCACCGCGGTCGTGAGTTTGCAAGACGACGCTGACTTGGCGAGCAAGGGGTTGCTGCTCCGCGAGTTGGAACAGGCCTATCGCCGTCACGGCCTGCACTTTCGCCGCATTCCGGTCCCCGATTGCGACACTGACATCCTGAGCGCACGTCTCGACGAGTCGGTCACGGTGCTGCGCACGTTGCTGGCCGACGGCGGCCGTGTGTACTTGCATTGTAATGCCGGGATGAACCGCGCCCCGACCATCGCCATCGCCTACCTGCACGCCGCGCACGGTCTCTCGCTCGCGACGGCACGCGATTTCGTCAAGCAGCGGCGGCACTGCGTCCACAGGAGGAACGACGACCACACCATTCGTGATCAATACCTTCACCGCGACACCATCCACGATCACCTCCGGGAAGAGTGCGACGCTGAATTGGTCGGTGACCGGCGCCACCAAGCTTTC
>CAZTDK010000273.1:0-7899 GCA_964611965.1 uncultured Binatia bacterium (SeqCode)
CGTAAAATTCGGCTGAAAGCTGACGGTGGGCAGGAAGGCCGCGACGACGCGGTTCTTGGCGATCAGCGACTGCAGATAAGTTTCCCCCTGAGACGCGAGCTGCTCGTTGTCGGCATTAGCCAATGCCAGGGCATGCTCCAATGTCAGTGTTTCGCCGGGCTCGAGCGGCTTGGGTGGGGGGAGATGCTCGTCGAGTACCTCGCGGTAGGTTTGCACCTCTTTCTTCTGATCGACACAGCCGGCCAGGAGGCTCATGAACGGAACACACAGACAGCACACCACCCAGGCGCGCGGTGGTTTCATTCGCGAAGTCGGTACCACGGAGGTCTCGCTCTTGCGGTGCGCGAAGTCTGACGGCCCGACGACCCTGATCTGCGCTCCGTCAGTCGTGCTCGGCAACGACGGAGACCTCAACGCCTTCGGAAAGCTTCTCGCCGGGATTGCTGACGATTTGCTCATCACCCTGCAAACCGGAGAGGACTTCAATGTCGGTTCCGAAGTCACTTCCTGGCGTGATCTTCTGAAAATGGATCTTGTTGTCGCTGCCAACGACCGCGACCTGTTTGCCGTCGGCTTCAAAGAGCAGGGCGCTCGTTGGAATGGTCAGCGCCGGATGCTCGCGCTTGAGGGAAAAGATGGCCTGGCCGTACATGCCGGGTAAAATGCGGTACGCCGGATCGTCGTTCTTGAAATCCAGCTCGGTCCGCAGGGTTCGTGTCACCGGATCGAGCACACTTGCTGATCGCGTCAGCCATCCCTCGAACTTGTGTCCCGGGAAATTGCGCTCCAGTACCAACGCCACCGGCGCGTCGAACGTGAGGAGCGTCGAATAGGCCTGGGGCACGTTGACGAAGACGCGGAGCCAGTCATCCGCGGCGATGTTGAACAGCTCCTGTCCCGGGCCGATGTTCGAGGCGGATATCAAGGCGCCGGGATCGTAGGTGCGGGCGGTGATCACGCCGTCGAACGGCGCAATGATTTGTTCGAACGCCGTGAGCGTGCGCAGCCGCTCGACGGTGGCGACGGAAGACTGCACGTTCGCTTTGGCGGCGATCAGCGTTGCCTTGGCCTGCTCCATTGCGGAACGATATTGGTCGAGCTGCTGCAGCGTCACGCCGTGGGTGGCAATCAGGCCCTTGTAACGTTGATACGTCGCCTCGGCCAATTCGTAGTTGGTCTGTTGCTGGTTGACGGTGGCCTTGGCCTGATCCAGATTCGCCTCGGCCTGCCTGAGGTCGGCATCGGCGTCCGGGGCGGAGATGACGGCGAGAAGGTCGCCCTTCTTCACGTGATCGTGGATGTCGACCTTCGAGAAGGCGAGATAGCCAGTGATGCGCGCGTACAACGCGGTCGTTGCATAGGCGCGGACATCGGCAGGCAACGTCAGCTCCACGGGCTGTCCGGCGGTCTTCGGCTGAACGACTTGCACCACCGGCTTTTGGTCCTGAATTTCGCGAGCCATGGCCTCGCGTTCCTTGACGCGTTGATGCCGCGGCCAGAAGCCGAGCGCGAACAACGCCACGAAAGCCACAACCATGACGATGGCGAGGCTCGTCAGCGTCGTCTTACCGATCTTGGGAAGGTCATCCGGGATGACGTCCTTCAATTCCATTATCGCAGCTCTTCCTCGACTTGGGTCACTGCCGCTTTGATGCGCAGTTTACTGTACACGACGGGAACAAAGAACAAGGTGGCGAAGGTCGCCAGCAGCAAGCCACCAATGACCGCGCGGCCGAGCGGAGCATTCTGTTCGCCGCCCTCCCCGAATCCCAGTGACATCGGCAGCATGCCGATGATCATGGCCAACGCCGTCATGATCACGGGCCGCAGGCGGGTCATTCCGGCGGCCAGCGCGGCGTCATGCGCGTTGGCGCCTTCCTTCCGCAGGTCGTTGGCAAACGTGATCATCAAGATGCTGTTCGCCGTTGCCACACCGATGCTCATGATGGCACCCATGAACGAGGGAACGTTGATCGTCGTCTGGGTGACGAACAGCATCCACAGAATTCCGGCCAACGCGCCCGGCAAGGCCATGAGGATGATCAGCGGATCGAGCCAGGACTGGAAATTGACGACCATCAGCAGGTACACGAGGACAATGGCGAACAGCATCCCGTACCCCAGACCGCTGAATGATGCGTCCATGCTTTGGACCTGCCCGCGAATGTGGATCAGGCTGGCGCGCGGAAGATTCTGGCGTTCTATTTCGACGATGGCCCGCACGCTACTGGCGACTGAGCTCAAATCCATTCCCCGGACACCCGCCAGCACGACGAACGTCGGTCTGGGATTGTAGTGCGTGATGTTCGCCGGCGACACGTTTCGATCCAGCGTCGCCACGCTGCCCAGGAGCTGCGCCTCGTGATTCAACGCCGTCGCCGATGCGGGCACCACCGGCTGATTCTGCAGGGCGTTGATCGAGTCGATGAAATACTGCGGTGTTTGTACGAGCACACCGTACTGCACGCCGTGGACCGTGTCCTGCCAGAAGTTCGGGTTTTGCTGCGCGGTACCGCTGAGCGACACGAGCATGTCGTTGGCGACATCGCGTTGGGTGAGGCCGGCATAGTCGGCCTGGGTACGATCGACGTTCAAGCGCAGATCGGGCGCATTGGGCACTTGCTCGAGACGTACGTCGGCTGCACCGGGCAAACTGGCGACGGCTTTTGCGATCCGCTTGGCGATCTCGAAATTCTTCGGCGCGTCGGCGGTGGCCCCCTCGATCTGCACGTCGATCGGCGCGGCGATCCCGAAATTCAAGACCTGCGTCACGATGTCCGCCGGGGCGAAGTAGAACGTCAGGCCGGGAAACCTGGTTCTCAAGTCATGGCCGATTCGGTCGATATATTGTTCCGTCGGCCTATGCTCGGGCTTGAGCGCGATCAGAATCTCGCCGTCGGCCGATGACATCAGTGCCCCGTCGCTCAGCGACAGATTGATCCCACTGTACGGGATACCGATATTGTCCAGCAGGGTGTCGATTTCACCGGCCGCGATGTCGTTCGCGATCACTTTTTCGACCTCCGCATAGATGCGTTCGGTCTGCTCGATCCGCGTGCCCGGCGCGGCCCGAACGTGCAGGCGAATCTGGCCGGCATCCACGGAAGGAAAAAAGTCCTTTCCGATCAGACCGCACGCCAGCAAAGACAGCGAGCTGGCGACCAGCAGCATGAAGACGACCAGGACCGTGAGCCGATGCTGCAGTGCCCAGACCAAGAGTCCACCATATCGCCGGCGCATCTTTTCGAACTGTCTGTTGAAGCTGTCGTGGAATCGCCAGATGTAACTGTTCTGCAGCACGTAGTGCAGCGCAGCACTGGCCAGGACAACGATGCCGACGATCTTGAGCAGGCGGACAACTGCCGGAACGGGAGTGAACGGCGTGTGATGGATGGCGCCGAGAACCACCGCGCCCGCAGCCACCGTCACGGCAACCGGAAGCGCCACAAATTTGATCGACCACCACAGCGATTCGGCGACGCCGTAGTAGCGCTCCGGCGGCGCGTCGCTGCGATGGACCTTACTCGGGTCAGCGTGCGGATCGCTCGGATCGAGCTCGCCGCCATACATTTCCACTTCACTCGCGAGCAGGTAGTGGACCATCGTGGGAACCAGCGTTCGACTCAGGAGGTAGCTAGTCATCATGGCGAAGACGACCGCCATCCCCAGGGGAATGAAGAGATACTTGGCCGCTCCGCTGATGAACACCACGGGAACGAAGACGATACAAATGCACAGCGTCGAAACGAAGGCCGGAACGGCAATCTGTGAGGCGCCGTCGAGGATGGCTTGCACCAGACGCTTCCCCTCGTGCAGATTGCGATGAATGTTTTCGATCTCCACCGTCGCATCATCCACCAGGATGCCCACGGCGAGGGCCAGTCCGCCCAGCGTCATGACATTCAGCGTCTGTCCGAGCCAGCTCATCAGGATGATCGAGACCAGGATCGACAGCGGAATGGAGGTGATCACCACCAGCGTGCTGCGCCAGCTGCCGAGAAAGATCAGAATCATCAATCCGGTCAGCCCCGCCGCGATGACCGCCTCGCGGACCACACCGTCAATCGAAGCCCGAACGAACAGCGACTGGTCGAACAGCGGCGTGACCTTCAGATCTTTCGGCAGGGTGGGGGCCACCTCTGCGAGCGCGCTTTTGGCCCCGGCCACGACGTCCAGGGTGGACGCCCCGCCATTTTTCAAGATGGACAACAGCACACCGCGCTTGCCGCTGGCGTGCACCAGGCTCGTCTGCACCTGGAATCCATCGCGCACGTGTGCGACGTCCTTGATGTAGACGGTCGTCCCGTTCACGGTTTTGATGGGCAGGCCGTTCAGGTCGTTGGCCTGCACCGGGCTGCTATTGAGGATGACGGGATACTCCTGCGTCCCGATCTTGGTGGTCCCAGCCGGCAGGATCAAATTCTGGGCGCCGATCGCCGCGGACACGTCAGAGGGCGAAATGCCCCACGCGTACAGGCGCTCGGGATCCAGATCGACCATGACCTGGCGTTGTTTGCCGCCATAGGGATACGGAATCTGAATTCCCGGTACCGTCACCAGCCGCGGCCGCACGAAGTTGACTGCCTGATCAAACATTGCCTGCTCGGACAGGGTGTCACTGGCGAACGCCAGCTGCAAAATGGGCACGTTGGAGGCGCTGTACTGAATGACCAGCGGGGGTTGTGTTCCCGGCGGCATTTGCCGGAGGGTGGTTTGGCAGATGGCGGTCACTTGCGCGATCGCCGCCTCGATTCTGGTTTCCGGCTGAAAGAAGATCTTGACGATCGCGATGCTATTCAGCGACTGGCTTTCGGTGTGCTCGATGTTGTTGACGGTCGTCGTCAGCGTGCGCTCGAAACCTGTGACGATATGCTGCTCCATATCGCTGGGCGACATGCCGCTATAGTTGAAAACGACCGAAATGACCGGTATGTCAATATTTGGAAAGATGTCGGTTGGTGTATTCAATATCGTAAAGGCGCCAAGAATGAACACCAACATTGCGGCGACGACGAACGTATACGGGCGGCGCAGGGCGAGGCGGACGATCCACATGGGTCACCTCTAGAGCGTGTCGCGGACGCCCGGTTTCCCGAGGCGACGGGGGACCAGCCGGGAACGGCCAACGCGCGGCGTATCCGCGGTCAGCAGCGGCCGGGCATCGGTGCCGAAAATTTCGCCGAGGAGCTGGAAGCCGGCGCAGATGCGCTCGTGGTCGTCCGTGCCGAGCGCCACCATTTGTTCGGCGAGCTGCTGGCGCGCCTGGTCGTGTGCCGCGGTGAACACCTGGGTGCCGCGCGCCGTCAAGGCCAGAGCCAATTGCCGTCGGTCGCCCTTGGAACCCTCCCGCACCACCAATTTCTTGGCCACCAACACGCCGATCATCCGCGAAGCGGCCGGCAGGGAAGCACCGATGTTGTCTGCAACGCAAGACAGTGACACGTGCGGTGACCGGCTGAGGAGCGCCAGCGTCCGAAACTGCGGCACCGACAGGCCGAGGGAGCGGTGACTCAACATGACGTGACGAATGAACCGGACGACCGCCGGCACGACGTCCAAGACGGCGACGGCGCATGCGTCAGCCGAGGACGCGGCGGCGCGCCCGGTGCGGCGTACTCCTGGACCCACAGATACTTGCACAGCGCAATTATATGCACGCGAACGAGTTATCGGCAAGGTGGGTTGTGCGGGGCGTCGGCGCCGGTTGCGTGCGCCGGCCGGCCGGCGCCGGACGTCGGTGCAACCTGCGTTGACAAGCCGACCCGGAAGCATCATGTCGCTGGTGAAGAGGTAGACGACGATGCCCACCGATATGAGGAAAATCCGCCGGGCGCCCTGGGTGTGGCGGATCATTCGAGTACGGCCGCGACTGTTCTCATCTCCGCTGCTCGGCATAGCGACCGCGGCGGTCCTCGCCGCACTGACCGACTGGAGACTGATCGCGCGCTGCCTCGTCAGCTGGGACATCGGTATTGGGTTCTATTTGATCCTCGCCCTGGAGATGATGCTGCGCGCCGACGTGCAACAGATCCGCAGGCATGCCGCGACCCAGGACGAGGGCAAGATCGTCATCTTGATCATGACCGTTGCCGCGGCACTGGCCAGCCTGCTCGCCATCGTCGTCCTGCTCGGCACATCCGCGGCCGGTGCGGCAGGGCGCCACCCCAGCGTGCTCATCCTCGCGATGATGACCATCGGGCTGTCGTGGGCGTTCATCCACACGATGTTCGCGCTGCACTACGCTCACGAGTTCTATGACGAGAGTGCGGGCCGCGGGATGATGTTTCCGGGCGGTGAGGAGGAGCCGGACTACGGCGACTTCCTCTATTTCTCCGTGGTCATCGGCATGACCTCGCAGGTTTCCGACGTCGGCATCACCACCAAGGAGATCCGCCGCACCGTTGCCGCGCACGGCGTGGTGTCGTTCTTTTTCAACGCGGCGCTGCTCGCCCTCACGGTGAACATCGCCGCCAGCGCGATCTAGGCCCTGCGGGCGGCGTCCTTTCTATGGTCCGCTCCCCGTTGGGTCGCTGCGCACTGTCAAGTCCGACACTGTGCAGACGCTGCCCACAGGACGACCGGCCGACGTGGCAGCCGCTAGGGACCAACGAGAGCGGACCATAGAAAAGACGCCGCCCGCAGGTAGACACGTCTTGTTTCCTTGCTGTAGAGATCCGGGGATGAAACGTTTGGCTGCAGTGGTCGCCGCCTGCATCTGCATCACGGCCTGCGGTGAAAGCCAGCAGACGTCGGTGGCGGCGGTGCCGGCGTGCCCGGTGGAGGCCATCAGCACGGGAGACCTCCCGGACTTCTCGTCGCTCGATCCCGCGCAGTGTCCGCAGATCGTGCCCGAGGATCTGTATGGCGCCAGCCCCAGGGCGCCGCTGGTAACTTCCGGCTCCGCGATTGAAGACAAAGCCTTCTATGTCCTTACATTGCTCGATGCCGTCGCCGATGCGCGCGCCGCCGTGTCGACCTGGCCGGCGCTGGCAACGCTGGCAGCGGAGCACGCGCAGATGATGCAATCAGCGGTGCGCGACTGCAATGGCGACGCCGCGTGCTGGGGCGAGGCCGTGACGTGGTCGGATGCGGACATCGATCGTGCTGGCGCGGCGCTCGTCGCGTTGCATGGCGCATCCAAGCCGATCCAGGCGGCGGCTATGTCACTGCGCCGCAGCGGTGCCGCCCAGCTCCACGCGTCGCTGACCGACGCGCCGCTCTTGCAGGCGGCGTGGGTGGATGCCGCGCATGCACTGAACCAGGGTTGGGAGGAGCACGTTGCGGGGCTGGCAACCGATACGGTGGCGCGTCTGTTGTCCGGCGCCGCGGTAACAGCCGCGGGCCGTCCGTTCTTTTCACCGTTGGTGCAACTCGTCCTCGGTGGCCTTGCCGCCGACGGGCGGGATGAGGCGGCGCGCTACGAACCGCTGGCGGCGGGTGAGAATGCCGCGGCGCTCGCACGCATTCCCTGCATCGATTTCTCCCAGTACCGATTCGCGGCGATTGTTGTGCCTGGGCAGGGGCCGAGCGATCTCAATCATCCGCTCGACCCGAACGGCCAGATCCGTGCCGATCAGGCCGCTGCCCGTCTCGCGGCTGGGCTCGCTCCCCTGATTGTGCTCAGCGGTGGTCACGTGCACCCGGATCGCACGCCGTACTCGGAGGCGATCGAGATGAAGCAGTACCTTATGGCAACCTATGCCATTCCGGAAGCGGCGATTCTCGTGGATCCGCACGCGCGTCACACGACCACCAACCTCCGCAACGTTGCGCGTCTGCTCTATCGCTATGGGGTGCCCGTCGATCGCCCGTCACTCGTCACGACGGATCAGTTCCAGGCGTTCTACATCGCCGCCGCAGGGGCAACGCAGGTGTTCGGCAAGCGTTGTCTCGACGAGC
>CAZTDK010000274.1:0-7884 GCA_964611965.1 uncultured Binatia bacterium (SeqCode)
GTGGCGGCCCTCGAGGCCCAGGGCTACTCGGTTTCGACGATCGGCAGCTATGTTAACGAGGTGCGCGGGCTCGGGGTTGCGCCGGCGCAAGCGCCACCGCTGCTCGATGGCACCTGGCAGCCCGGGAGCACGGACGGGCTGCGCAAATGGCTGGGGGGCAGCGGTTTATGGGACGCGGAGCGGGACGACGACGTGCGCTCCCTCCAGGCACTGGCACACCGCGAGATTGTCGCCGCGCAAACGGCTGCTGGCGTCGCTGCAACAGATGCGGCGCCGCTGGCAGACGCCTGGCGTTTACTTGATTTTGCCGAGGTTTCTGATTCGACCGGGATCAACCCATTCCGTGGCGAAGTGGAGTACGGAATCGGTGATGCGACAGAGGCGCTGCGGATCGCCACGGAGTCAATCGACGCGGCGAAGACAAAGCTCGGCGCGCAGACGCTGCAGATCGATGTGGCCGGGGGGGCCGTCCAGGTCAACCCGCCAACACCCGCGGCGCTACCAGAGATCGAGCCGCCGCTGCAGATCGGTGTCGATGCGGGCGGGCGCACGTGGCAACAAAGTTGGACCCAGACGGCACCCGGTGTGGCGCGGGTGGAGGTGCGATTCGCCCCCGGATCCGGCCCGCGAGCGAAGGAGCTGGCGGTCACCTTCCCGGGTGATTCAACGGACATCGTGTACTGCCCCGCACTTGATGACCAGCAGCCGGTGTCCATTCCAAAGAGCGCCTTTGTGTTCGACCATTATCAGATGGCCCTCGCGAACGGGCTCATCGGCCTTTCGGCGGCACGGTTCGTTGTGAAGGACATGGCGCGGGTGCATCTCGCCGCGACGGTGACACCGACGAACGGTGACGTCATGTTCAGCGACGATACGGTGCCTGCGGAAGACCAGGTGACCTGGGTATTTCATGTCGTCGATGGCACCCTCGACGATGCGGTCGCAGAGGCGAACCGGCTCAACGTCAGCCCGAGGCTCACACGATGAAGCGACGATCGCACTCCGTGGGGCTCGGGTTGGCGTGTGTGCTGTTGCTTGCGGCCGGCTGCGGCGAAGGAAACGAAAACGGCGCGCTCACGCCAACCAACACGCCTGCCGTCACTTTGGTTCCAACGCAGACACCGACTCCGATAGGCGCGAGCACGCCAACCAAAGCGCCCACGAATACGGCGATTCCAACGCTCACGCCGACGCCCGCAAGCACGCTGACGCCAACCACGCCGCCCACCATCACCGCGATCCCGACGCAGACACCGACGCCGAGCCGCGTGGCCACGCCGACCGAGACGCCTTCGATGACGTCCATTCCGTCGGCGACGCCGACGCCGACAAACACGAGCGCGCCAACCGATACACCGACCAACACCGCGACACCAACGCAGACGCCGACGGCGACAAACGTGCCTGGCCAGATGACTGGACGCCTCGATCTCGACATCCGCTGGAGCGCCGATGTCGAGATCCGGGTTACGGGACCGGACCTCACCGCGAAGGTGACCCTCAGCGATGCGCGCGAGGTTGCCGTGGCCGGTGTCGCGCTCGAAGGGACGGGCAACGTTCACGCCTTCCCCGAGGCGGATGCGGTGCTTTACACCGCACGCTTGGCCTCGCCCCCGGTTGCTGCCGGACGCTGCGGTTCGGAACCCGTCTCCCTCGCGCTCACGCTCCTACGCCGCGGCACAAACGGCCACGTCGCCGGTGGAATCGCCGTCTACTGTGGGGCCAATACCTACGCCGGAAACCCGGCACGGATGCTCCGCCTGGCGGGCGTGCTCCCGATCAATTGAGGATCGACCGGTCCCCTCGGGCGCTGTGATGCTGGGACCTGCGCTCGGCGTCCTTTCTATGGGCCGCTCCCGTTGCCCGGGACTGCAAAGTCCGACAGGCGGCTGGGTACGTGAATAACTTGCGGCGCTACCGCTTCAGTCCGCTTTTCCCCCTGGAGTCGACATTCCCTTGCCTTCGGCATCAATAGCCGGGTGATCTGCGCGACCCTCGGTTCCCCCCTTGGAGAAGCGGAACCAAAGAAACTGGTTGCGGAGACCATTCCCTTGGGCGATCCTGAAGCGACCGCAATGAAAATGGAGATGACGGCGAACGACCGGGTAGATGTGCTCCGGCGACGCACCAATGCTGTAGGTGATGGTACAAGGCTTTTGAAAAAGCAGGCTGTATCGTCTAGTCAAGTGTACACTGCCGAAGAGGTGAGCGACCCGGCATTGCACGACGAGCTCGGCGGCGCGGATGGACACACCCAGTTGTTGACGGATCGCCTGTTCGAAGGGGTGTTCGTTGCCCTGATTGCGACCGCGTGCCTGATGCTCGGGGAGGTCACGTTCAACTACTCGCGGACGCCGTGGATCCCGGTGATCCAGTTGTCGACGGTCCTGCTGCTCGCGGCCATGTTGCGCGTGTTGCGAAGTCGGCCGGGGCGCGCCAGGGTCATCGCCATCGGCTGGATCGCGCTCGGCTCCATGTGTTTCGGTACCGCGCTGATCGGCACGTTCGACCACGAGGCGTTCGGGACCTCGAGCCTGATCATCGGCTTGGCCATGTCGACCGCGACGCTCCTACCCTGGGGCGGCGGGGCGCAGCTCGGTGCGGTGATCCCAATGGCGCTGGCGTATGCCTACGTACTCTACGCGGTAGGCACGGCAACGGCCTGGGATCCGCGTCTGCCCCTCGGCGTGGCGGTGGTCCTTGGAGCGTCGATCTACATCGCCCGTCATCTCGATCTCGAGCGCGATGCCGTGGCCAGCGAACGCCGGCGGCGCGCCGAGGAGAACAGTCGGCTGCTGGCCGAGCTCAAGCGTGCAAATCAGACGAAGTCGGAGTTCGTCGCAACGATGTCGCACGAGCTCCGCACCCCACTGAATGTGATCCTCGGCTACAACGAGCTGTTGGCAGATGGAACGCTGGGCGATCCGACGACGGAGCAGAAGGAGGCCCTCGAGCGGGTGCGCGCCAATGCCCTCGAGCTGCTCGAGCTGGTCAACGCGACCCTCGATCTCAATCGACTGGAAGCCGGGAGTGTATCCGTCAACGCGCAGACCTTTCAGGTCGCGGAGTTGGCCGACGAAATCGACACGCAAGTGCGGATGCTCCTCAAGGAGGAAGTCGATCTCCGCTGGCATGTGCAACCCGACCTGCCGTCGGTCTGCAGCGATGTGGCGAAGTTGAAGGTGATCCTGAAGAATCTGACGACCAACGCGCTCAAATTCACCAAGCGCGGCAGCGTGACCATCCGTTTTGACGTCGACGCCGACAACCTGCTCTTGGAAGTTGCCGATACCGGTATCGGGATGACGTCGGAAGCGGCGCAGATCATCTTCGAGCCCTTTCAACAGGCGGACGCGTCGATCCAGCGCGACTTCGGCGGCGCCGGACTGGGCCTACACATCGTCAAGCGCCTGGTCACCGTCCTGGGCGGTACGATCGGTCTCGAGAGCCAGCCGGGGAAGGGAACGACCATGCGTGTGCGTCTGCCGCAGTTGCAGCAAATGGAGCAGCCTGCCGCGTGACGTGACAGTACTCAGGAGCCTGTCGGGACTTTGTCGGCAGAGGAAAATGAAAACCGGAAACAGGGAATTAAAACTGGTCAACGCTCCTCACGGTTGCTGAATACCGCCCTTTCGGGATGTCCCGCGGGCTGAGGCGTCGCGCGCCGTCTTGTCGCGTCACAGGCAGGGGTGGCGGCGGATTTGGCCGGTGCCAGAAAGACGTGCCTTCAGCGTACGCTGAGTTGCAGGGACGGGGTGCGAGGAATTTGCAAACGAATACGCGTACCGCCCTCGGCGCGTGACTGAACATCCAGTGTGCCGTTCAGCAGCGCCGCACGTTCGCGCATGCCGCGCAGTCCAAAGTCCTCACGGGCCGCCTCGATGCCTTGCCCGTCGTCCTCGACGCACAGTTGCAGGTGTTCCGGAGTCCCATGGAGCTGCAGCCGCACGCAGCTTGCGCGGGCGTGACGGGCGACATTCGTCAAGGCCTCCTGTGCGATGCGAAACACGGTCGTGACTTGTTCGTCGGACAGGTTCAGATCCACGTCGGGCAACGCCAGGTCGCAGCGAATCCCGGCACGTTTGGCAAACGCTTCCGTCTCGCTGCGCAGCGCCGCAACCAGCCCCAATTCATCCAGCGCGGGTGGCCGCAGCGCATGAATCATGGCGTGCACCGCCCACATGCCCTTCGTGATCTCGTCCGCGCACAGCTGCAGACGTTTGCTTGCCTCCGGATGCGATGCCTCGAGGGTCTGCTGCACACTGCCAAGTAAGAGCTTGATGCCGGTCAGTTCCTGCCCCAGCTCGTCGTGTAACTCCCGGGCCAGACGTTTGCGCTCTTCCTCGACGGCGGCTTGGATGGTGCGCGCGAGACCTTGCATGCGTCGCGGGCTCGTTGCCTGCTTCTCCCCCGTGATGTCGATGGAGATACGTCCGACGCCCCATGCCCCTCCTTCGGGACGCGCGATCGGGAACAACCCGTCTCGAATCCACCGCAGGCGACCGTTGGGTCCGAGCAGACGGTACTCGCAGGTGAGCGCACCCGTGGCCGCACCCGCGCGCATCCACGCAGTAACGCGATCACGATCGTCAGGGTGGACGCTGTCGAGCCATCCCGCGGGCTCCCGTTCGAGAAGACGTCGGCTCTTGCCCCACAGGTCCTCGAATCGCGGGCTGAGGAAGATCAACGCGCCATTCGTGTCGTTCAACCACAGCACCCCGTGAATCTGCTCGGCGAGCAGCCGCAAGAGCGACAGGTTCTTGTGAAAGGATTCCTCCCGGCGGCGAGCCTCCAGCCGATGGCGCTCTTGCTGCCAGGCGATCACCACGGACCACAAGACCGGGTTGAGACTGACCACCAGAAACCACGTCCATCCTCCCTTTGGATGGACAGAAACCGGCAGCAGCGCACAAACCGCAACGCCCATGGCCAGGTAGACCTGCGCCCGTACTCCCCAGGGCAAAAGGGCTGCGGCCCCGATGGCCACCCCTCCGGCGAATACCGTCGCGTGCCAGTTCTCGCCCACCAATAGTGATGACAACGCGGCAAAGAGCACCACGAGGAGGGCCGTCAGCATCATGGTGTGCGTGAGCACCTGTTGCGATGTGGTGCGCATCGAGACCCACCACAGACACGCGCAGAGCGCGAGGCAGCCGGCCTTCAGCCCGTAGAGTCCCCACAACATTTGGGGCGCCACCCGCGGACCGATAAGGGCAAAGAGGAAGACTGATCCGACCAGGATGAGCGTTGCCAGCCGGACCCGCGCGCGTAACCGAGGCAGGTCCTCCTCGACGTGCGACCAGGCGAGCGCTCCCCAAGTTTCAGCTGACGAATTGTAGGTCATGGGACGCTGGTCTCAGCGCAAGTCCATTCCTCACGCATAGCCGTCGCCGAATTATTCTGAATCGAAACCTGTCCTTCGTCGACACAAAACTAACACTCGTCAAAATTCGAGCGTGTAGCCCGTTCTGTCTCCGCTGGTACGGAAAAATCAGATGCTCGCAATCGTCAGACGTTCCCAGGATCGCGGTGGCGAATGAAAACATTCAGACTCTCGACGGAGCAATAACGCGGCCGTACCTTCTCCTATAGAATGCTGGGCCAACCTCCTACAAGGAAGCTCCTCGCCGCCGAACGCTTCGGGAGGTCGATCAGGACGGCGGGTGGCCAGGAACGCGCAAATTGATGGTTACGCCGCCTGCCGGCGGGCATTCGACGTCAAAATTGCCACCCAGCAGGTGCGTGCGCTCGCGCATGCCCAGGAAGTCCCAGGGAAGCGAGGACAACGACACGGCTTGGCCATCATCCGCGATCCGAACGGCAATCATGCCCTCCGTGGCTTCGAGATCGACGCGGACGTGGCGTGCGCCGCGGGCGGCGCTGTTGGCGAACGCCTCTTGGAGGCTACGGAATACTGCAACGGCGCGGTCGTCCGTGCAGTGCGCCTGGTCCGTTCCGACGTCTGCGACACACTCGATGCCGGTGCGTTCGCGAAAGCCGTGTGCTTCCCGAACCACTGCGACCGCCAGTCCGAAGTCGTCGAGTGCTGCCGGCCGCAGCTCGCCCATCGTCTTCCGCACCATCGCAATCATCGATGAGACCAAGGTCTCCATCTCGCGCGCGCGCGTCTTCATTTCGGTGAGCTCGTTCGGGAGCGTCCACGTCAGCCAACCCAAGTTCAATCCCAGTGCCGTGAGCGGTTGTGCCAGATCGTCATGCAAACGGCGGGCGAGTTGTTGTCGGCGTTGCTCTTGCGACGAGTCGAGATGGGCCGCGAGTTGGCGCAATCGTCCGGCTTCCTGTGCGCGGCGTCTTTCTGTCAGATCGCGCAAGATGATCTCGGCTTCGACGGAGGCGCCGGTACCGCGGAGGATGCGCTGGTTCGATTCGACGGCGATCCGTTCGCCGTCGCCGCGCACCAGCAGCAGTTCTACCGGCGGTGCCGCGCCGTTTGCGGCAAGGGCCTTGACGATGCCGACTACGGCTCGACGCGAGGACCGATCAATCACGCCGGCGCGCAGAAACGGTCGTCCGATGAGATCGTCGTTGCGACGTCCCAGGAGGCGCTCCAGCGCCGGATTTGCGGTTAAGAGACGCCCGCCGCCGTCGAAGGTGAGCACCGGATCTGGGGCATTGTCCAACAGCTCGGCATATCGTTGTTGGCTGGCACGCAGCGCCGCTTCGATACCAACCAATTGCGCGGTCCAGAGCGCAGGCTTGTGCCACACCCAGAAAAGTCCGCCGACAATGACTCCCATCTGAATAGAGATGTAGATCAAGTTCCCGCTGCCCCCTGCCGGCCGCAGCCACGCATTGAGTGCGATCAACAGCAGGTTGAGAGCTAAGGTGATCGCAAGAATCAGCCGAACGCGTCTGACGGTCCCCGCTTCGCGAAGTGGCGGGGCGTCCGGTGTAGGGCTCGGCCCAAGACGATTTCGACTCTGCTCCCTTACGACGCGCGTGGTCATCTTACCAGTCCAACAGGTGCAGGGGACTGTAGCGCGAGTCTGCATGAATCGAACAGCCTCTTTTTCATCCACTACTCATTCGGCCATGCCAGCACTTGGCCAGCACGTTAGCTGTCTGCCGGGCGCCAAGCCAAAAACGCGCGAGTCGTGTCACTCGACGAGGATGCAGACAATAGAGATGATGTCCTGTCTATCGGGCGATCGGCATCGTCCGGCACTCCGAAACCCATGTGCCGTTGGGGCGCTTGCTGGCCGGTGCCGTCGACTCCAGCCTCCCGGAAGTCCTGCGCCTGGTTTCAGGCCGCGCTTGCGGCCGCGAGCCCACCGGTAGAAATCGCCCGGTGCGCCGTGCGGACTTTGCTCGCTTCGTGCCAGGTCTGCAACACGACGGCGACCGATGCGGCCAGCTGCGTCAGTTGGCGCAGGTCGTCGTCGGAAAATGCATCGGCTCCTTGCTTGTTGAGCAACGTCATCACTGCGAAGGGACGCTGCGCGCGCGACATGAGCGGAACGCAGGCGAGACTGCGGGTGCGCAACCCCGAGCGCTTGTCGACGTCGCGGTTGAAGGACGGATGTTGATAGGCGTCCGGCGTGTTGACGGATTCTCCGGTCCGGTACACGTGGCCGGCAATCCCGGTGGCTGCCGGCATGCGAATCTCGAACGGCTGTCCGCCCTCTTCCTGTGTGACCAGCGACCACAGCTCGCCGCGATCGTCGTCAGCCAGCAGCAGCGAGGCGCGCTCCGCCTCCAGCAGATGGCCAACTTTCCAGGTGACCGACCGTAACACGTGCTCGAGCATGATCTCGAACGCGCCGTCGGTTGCCAATGCCATCGCCTCCAGCACTTGCTGCGACTCCGCGGTCAGTTGTTCCAAGAAATGGAGGAAGTCCGGCGGGGTCATCCCGGTGAGCTGCT
>CAZTDK010000275.1:0-7577 GCA_964611965.1 uncultured Binatia bacterium (SeqCode)
TTCACGCAATGGCGCAATTCGAGCGAGACCATTTTGATGCCATCTGGACGGCGGTGCACTAGGCTTGCGGCCGGCGTCTCTTCTATGGACCGCTCCCGTTGGTCGGTAGGGATTGCCAAGTCCGACCGGCTCCTCGCTCCGGTCTAGTATGGTGTGGCGCGCATCTCTGGGTGCCTGGTGCGAAGCTGAAGGCGTCGGCTTTCGCGTCTGGGCCCCAACTGCGAAGCAGGTCGAGGTTCTACTGGGACCCAGCGCGCAGGTTCACGTGCTCGCGCGCGGGCCTGACGGCACCTTCGCCGGCATCATCAAGGGTGCCGAGGCCGGCAGCCGCTATCGCTACCGGCTCGACGGCGCCGGCCCGTATCCCGACCCGGCCTCGCGCTTTCAGCCGGACGGCGTGCACGCCGCGTCAGAAGTGATCGACCCCGGCCAATTCCACTGGACCGATGCGGGCTGGCGCGGCGTGCGCCTCGAAGAGCTGCTGATCTACGAGCTGCACGTCGGCACATTCACCACCGCCGGGACATTCGCCGCCATCATCGAGCGCCTGCCCTACCTCCGCCATCTCGGTGTCACCGCCATCGAGTTGATGCCGGTGGCCGACTTCCCGGGGCGGCGCAACTGGGGCTACGACGGCGTTGCGTTGTTCGCGCCGGCGCGCTGCTACGGTCGCCCAGATGACCTGCGACTGCTGGTGGACGCTGCGCACCGCGAAGGTCTCGCCGTGCTGCTCGACGTCGTCTACAACCACCTCGGCCCGGACGGCAACTACCTGGGCAGCTTCAGTCCCTACTACTTCTCGAAGCAGCACCAGACGCCGTGGGGCGATGCCGTCAATCTCGACGGGCCCCACAGCGACAGGGTGCGCGCCTTCTTCATCGAGAATGCGCAGCATTGGATTCACGAGTACCACATCGACGGCTTGCGCCTCGATGCGACGCACGCCTTGATCGATCACAGCCCACGCCACTTCCTCGCGGACCTGACCGAGCAGGTGCGCCACACCGTCAGCGACCGGGAGGTGCTCCTGATCGCCGAGGATCATCGTAACCTGGCGCACATGGTACGCGCGCCGGCGGACGGCGGGTGGGGGCTCGATGCGGTATGGGCCGACGATTTCCATCACCAGGTGCGGCGCGCCCTCGCCGGTGATGACGAAGGGTATTACGCCGACTACAGCGGCTCGATGGTCGATGTGGCCACGACACTGCGGCGCGGCTGGTTCTTCACCGGTCAGTACTCGCAGCATCTCGGCCGCCAGCGCGGCACCGATCCCACCGGCATTGCACCGCAGCGCTCGGTTATTTTCCTCCAGAACCACGATCAGGTCGGTAATCGCGCTCGCGGTGAGCGTTTGCATCAACAGATCGATCTCGCTGCGTATCGTGCCGCTCTTGTCCTCCTGCTGTCCGCCCCACAGACGCCGCTGTTGTTCATGGGACAAGAGTGGGCTGCCAGCACTCCATTTCTCTATTTCACCGATCACGAGGCGGAGCTCGGCCGTCTGGTCACCGAGGGGCGGCGCAACGAATTCGCGGCATTCTCCGCGTTCGCCGATCCGGCCGCCCGCGCCCGCATCCCCGACCCGCAAGCTGCGGCGACCTTTGAGAAGAGCCGGATCAACTGGTCGGAGATCGTCGAGGAACCACACGCCTCCATCTTGCGACTGCACCGGGTGTTGCTGGCGCTGCGGCGGGACGAGCCGGCGCTCCAGTCGGCAGCTAGCTTCGAGGTCAGCGCCGTCGATGACGCCGGCATCATCATGCGGCGCACGACTGCTGCATCCGGACTCATGACGGTAGTCCGGCTGCACGGCGCGGGAGCCATGTCGCTAGACACGGTATGCGGGTATGACGCCGGGCCGGCAGGTTGGACGTACGTGCTGAGTACGGAAGATGCGGCCTTCACTTTGGATCCGCGAGCAATCCGAGTCGAGTCGATGGGCGCGCAAGCGGCCATCCACTTTGATCGCCCGGGCGCAGTGGTTCTCCGCATCCCTGAGAACGCTGCCCTGTCGAATTCGTCGTCGCTCGAACGTCACGATGTCAGAAGAAGGTAAATGCCACGCCGCACCTCGAAGTGCGGTGTTTGCCAACCGAAAAGGAGCCTCTTCCCCGTTACCGTTTGCGCCCTCAACTACGCGGCCCACAGCGCCGTCACGGTTGATCGCCACGCATCAAGGGCCTCGATTCGGACGTACCAGTCGCCAAGATTGGGACGCTCGGCGAACGGAAACCTGGCGGCACGGAAATACGTCATCATTCCAGCCACCGAGAAGTCCGCGATCGTGAGATGCTCGCCGGCGATAAATCGGTGCGTGCTGAGGTTGCCTTCGAGCCGCGCGAGCAATGGCCGCAGCAGCTCGTTCTCCCAATCGGGATCGGCGGCCGGAGGTGGAAGCACGTCCGGCAGCAATCGATGGCCGACAAACGCCGACAGCACCACCGTCAGAACGGGCTGCCAGTGCGCGGACTCCCAGAAGAGCCACTGGGCGATCCGCGCTCGCACTTTGGGATCGCGCGACCACAGGCGGCAATTTCCGTACGCCTCGGAGAGGTACTGCAAGATGGCATTCGACTCGGAGAGTGTGAAGTCACCGTCCACCAGCGCGGGAATCTTCCCCGCAGGATTGATGGCCAGATACTCGGCGCTGCTGCCCTCTCCGCGGTAGACGTCCACCAGGCGGATCTCGGGTGACAGGCCGAGCGCGTGAGTGATGGCGAGCACCTTCCGGCCGTTGGCGGAAAGCGGCGTGGTGTAGAGTGTGAGCACTAGACCACGCCAGGGAGCGTTGAACGCAGCCGAGCGCTGCTGCACTCCACGCCACTGCTGCTGGGGCCACTGTAGGGACGAAGGCTCATTTCCGCTCAAGCAACATTGCCATGTGCACTTGAACCAGCTCAAGCCCATGCGTTCCGCGCTTCGCTCCGCCCGCAGGGTCGACCGGCGTCGACTTCTGCGGTATGAAGCCGTGCGCTGGCGCCACTCCGCAGATGTTCGCCCGTTGGATTGACGCCATGTTGGACATTGGAACGAGGAGAGGAGGGCAGTCCATGCGAACCAGATGTTACAGCTTGATGCTTGCCGCGGCGATGGCTTGTACCGCGGGGGCCGCCCGGCCGGCGGGCGCGGCTCCGGCCAAGGACACCGGTCCGCCGGCCGCGGTTCAACCGCAGACGCCGGAGACCCGGCCCAGCAGTCCCGAAGACGAAGCGCTGAAACGGCTGGTTGGCAAGCGCACGACGACCAAGAACATCATGCTGTCATCCGGACCCGTGGCGCGTCCGCATACGGTTCTGGGACCCGTCAGCGTCGAGGCACCTGCGCCCAAGGCCGAACCGGACGCAAAGCCCGGGCCGAATCTATACATGAACGAGCTCCTGCGCACGCGCGCGGTCGAGCAGTACGGCGACAAGAATGTAGACGCGATCATGAGCATCACCTACGCGCCCGCTGCCGCGGACAAGCTAAAAGCGAGCGGCGTTGCCGTGCATTTTGTCGAGGAGAAGGAGAAGAAGAAACCCGTGACGAGCGACAAGTGATGCGCCAGATCGCTCCTCCCAGCTGATGTGTTCCGCCTCGTCACTCGTCACTCGTCACTTTGTCACTTCCTCATCGTGAGGTGGACCAATGTCAATCGTGAACGCAGACCAGATCCAGTCCTTTCAACGGGACGGCTTTGTCGTCATTCCGGACCTGCTGGCGGCCGTGGAGCTCGACACATTTGGCAGCGCGGTGGATACCGCGGTCGCCGCACGCATGCGCTGGGACGAGCGCAGCTTCGATGAAAAATCGCGCTACGAGCAATCGTTCCAGCAATGCCTCAACCTCTGGGAAGATTTTCCGGAGGTGCGTCCGCTGACGTTCCATCCGCGCATCGCCGAAGTGGCGACCCGGCTGCTCGGCGTGCCGGCGCTGCGCCTGTGGCATGATCAGGCGCTCTACAAAGAGGCGGGCGGGCGCGGCACCGATGCGCACCAGGATCAGCCGTATTGGCCGATGCAGGAGAACGCAACGATCACCGCATGGATTCCCTTCGATGGATCGACGCTGGCGGGCGGAGCCATGGGCTATGTGCCGGGCTCGCATCGCTTCGGCGTCCGTAAGTTCGTCAACATCTTCTTCGGCGAGCCGGACGACTTGCTGGCGGCCCCGGAGGCGCGCGGCATCGATCCGGTGTTCGTGGAAGTACCGCGTGGCGCTGTCGCCTTCCATCACGGCCTGACGTTCCACGTCGCCAAGCCGAACCAAACGGCGCACACCCGGCGGGTGCACACGATGATCTTTTTCCGCGACGGCGCCACCCGCAGCTCCGAGCAGCCGCACCCCTGTGTCGACCGGCCGGGCATTGCGGTCGGCGAGCTCATCAACAGCAGCGTGACACCCGTGGCCTGGCCGCGGCCCGGTGACGAGCTACCGCCGCCGCCCCCACGCCCGCAAGAGCGCTCCTGGGGCTGGCCGCCGGAGGCTTGAGACCGGAGGAGTGGAACAACGCACAATGCAAGAGTCAAAACGCAAAAGTCAAAAGTAGTCAGTCACTTTCACCTTCGCGTTTTGCATTTTGCCTTTTCCTTGATGGGTATCCATGTCGACTGAACGGCGCCGGAAGAAAAAGATCGCCGTGCTCGGAGGCGGGATCAGCTCGTTGTCGGCGGTCTTCGAAATCACCGAGCGACCCGACTGGAAGCAGAAGTACGACATCACCGTCTACCAACTCGGCTGGCGCCTGGGTGGCAAGGGTGCGAGCGGGCGCAATGTCGGCGGGCAGCCGGGCATCGACGGGCGTATCGAAGAGCACGGCTTCCACATGTGGCTCGGCTTCTATGAAAACGCCTTCAACCTCATCCAGCGCTGCTATCGCGCCGCCAACCGCGGGCCCGACTGTCCGATTCGCGAGTGGACCGATGCCTTCAAGCCGCGCCGGATGACCGGCACCGAAGAGCTCATCGACGGCGCGTGGCGTTCATGGATGGTGCACATCCCGGTCAACGACTCCGTGCCGGGCCAGGGGCAGCCGTTTCCGACGCCGTTGGACTACATGAAGATGCTCATCGGCTGGATCCTCGTGGCATGGGCCGACCTGATTCGCACCGCACCGAAGCAGACGCCGGAGGTGAGTGAGCTGCTCGCCGCGCTCGCTCCAAACGCCGGCTGGCTGCGCTGGTTCGTCGACACGACGAAGAACGTCGTCGGTCTCGCCACCGGGTCGGCCGAAGACTTCGACGTCGTGTACACCATCGTGCATGCCTTGCTCACTCGGCTGCATGCGCTCGAGCGCACGTTCGTGCGCGTCGATGCCCTGCGCCATGTCTTCCTGCTGATCGATCTGGCGGGAACGCTGCTGGTCGGCTTGATCGCCGACCGGCTGTTTACGGTGGGCTTCGACGCCGTGGACCACGAGGATCTGCGCGATTGGCTGCGCCGACACGGCGCCGCGGAGTATACGCTCGACTCGGCATTCATGCGGAGCACCTACGACTCCGTCTTCGGCTTTCTCGGCGGCGACCCGGACCGCGAGACCCTGGCCGCCGGCACCGGGCTGCGCAGCGGCATGCGCATGCTGCTGGGCTACAAGGGCTCGTTCATGTGGCTCATGCAGGCGGGCATGGGGGATATCGTTTTCGCCCCGCTCTACGAAGTGTTGCGCCGGCGCGGCGTCAAGTTCGAGTTCTTCCACCGCGTCGAGCACCTGCACCTGTCCGAGGACAAGCGCTCGATTGCCAGCATCAAGATGAAGCGGCAGGTGCACCTCGCCGTGCCCGAGTACGACCCGTTGATTACAGTTAAAGGGCTGCCCTGCTGGCCCAGCGAACCGCGCTACGAGCAACTGCGGGAAGGCGCCGAGCTGCGGGCGCGCAGCCAGGCTGGCGAAAACGTCAATCTCGAATCCTTTTGGACTGCATGGAAGGACGTCGGTCAAGCAACGTTGCGCGAAGGGCAGGATTTCGACCTGGTGATCCTCGGGATTCCGATCGGCTCGCTGCCACACATTTGCAGCGAGCTGATCGCGGCCAATCACAAATGGGCCGACATGGTGCGCGAGATCAAAACCATGCGCACGATGGGCGCGCAGATCTGGCTGACGAAGCCGCTCGCCGAGCTCGGCTGGCCCTACGACACGGCGGCATTCAGCGGCTTCGTGCGGCCGCTCAGCACCTACGCCGATATGACCCATCTGATCGAGCACGAGAACTTTCCGCCCGCGAGCACGCCGCATCACCTGGCATATTTCGTTGGACCGCTCCGGGACTCCATTGACGAGCCGCCGCCGTTCACCACTCCGGATTTCCCCGCCACGCAAACCGCGGTGGTGAAGGACGCCGCTCGCGAATTGCTGCAGGATCACATCCGGGCGGTGTGGCCCAATTTCGAATGGAGCATGCTGGCAAGCCCGAACGGCGCCAGCGGAGCGGCACGCCTCGACGATCAATACTTTCGCGCCAACATCGACCCGAACGAGCGCTACGTGCTGTCGGTTCCGGGCAGCACGAAGTTCCGTCTCAAGACCGGCGAGTCAGGATTCCGCAACCTCTACATCGTCGGCGACTGGGTGCGCACGGGGCTCAACGCCGGGTGCATCGAGGCGGCGGTGATGTCCGGCAGGCAAGCCTCTCGGGCGATCACGGGGTATCCGCAGGCGGTGGTTGGTGAGTCCGACCAGATTCCGCTGTCGTTGTTCGGATAGGGCAATGCCCGGCAGGGGCAATGCACGTGAGAGATCGCATGACTTAGGCTTCGTGAGGGCAGGAGGAGCGATGTACGTGGCAAATGGTGACGGCCGAACATCATGCTGCATTGGACGCGCGGAAGTGCGTCGCGCGCCAGTGAACTCTGGCGTTAGACGAGCCTAGTTCGATGCCAGCTTGGGTGCGGTTGCCCTCCGAAGACTACGAGACCGTCCGGGGCCTTTCAATCTTCGTTTCAAGATCCATTCGAGCATGAGGACCGGACTCGGTGACCTACCACATCGGGCATGTCTACGGGGGTCCGGAGCGTTACCCGCGCTTGACTCTCGACCTCAGTCGAAAACTCGTGGCGGCGCTGCGCCGATGCGGAGCTTCGGACGAACTCGTCCGTGCCCTCGACTGGAACCACCCCGCGTATCGCTTCTGGCCTCACGCACCGTTCGCGTTCGCGAGTGAGGACGACTGGCCTGTGCCGGCTCTCCCCAACGGGGACTACTACATCTTCGTCGATCCCGATCTCACCTTCGGAGTTCTGGGCCATCGGTGGGAAAAGACGATGTGCATCTTTGGTCAGCGGCTTCTCGAGGCGTTCAGCCTCGACTTGCCTTCCCTCTTCGACCGACCGAATCGCATTGGTGGTAAGGTCGTCTAACCCCTCGCCATCCGACCCACGAAACACCACGCGCACGTCAAGCGCCAGCGTTCGGGCTGACGTTGAGTCGGTGTCATAGGAGACACCGTGACCTTCGAGCTCCTGTGCCCGATTGTGTCGATCGAGGTCATTGCTCGCGGAGGAGCCGTACGCCGACGAGTCAATCTGCGCAAACGGTTTGGTGCAGGTCCGTGGCGCAAGCTCAAAGGCGTCGCAACCGTTCGCCTTACGACTGGCGC
>CAZTDK010000275.1:7587-7883 GCA_964611965.1 uncultured Binatia bacterium (SeqCode)
GCTGTCCACCGTGCCGAGATTCACTGGTATGAAGCCCACGGAGTTGGTAGGGTTGGTCTCACAATTAAACGATACTTGGATTGACGTCATGACGCGCACACCAGCCAAATTTGCGATCTGTCTACGCAACGACGATTGCGTCGATCTCGACATCCGGAAGGTCTATCCGGTTCTGCCGGACCCAGCGGCCGCCAAGGACGGGTATCTACGTGTGATCGATGAGTCGGGCGAGGACTATCTCTATCCCGCCAATCAGTTCATGGCGCAAGTGCAAGCCCACGGGCCGGCCGACATCG
>CAZTDK010000276.1:0-7860 GCA_964611965.1 uncultured Binatia bacterium (SeqCode)
GCGCTCCCGTCATCGAGGTGTACGGAGCCGCGGTGCACTGGCTCGTGCCCGGTTGCTACCGCGGCTGGCTGGTAACGCGCTATCTGCCTGCATCGCACACACTCTGGGAATGGATCTCGGCCGCGCCGCCGACCCCGTTGCGCGCGCGCGTGCTCGCGCAGGTGGGCCGCGCCATCCGGCGCCTGCACGACACCGGCGGATGGCATCCCGATCTCAACCTGAACAACATCCTCATCGGCGCCACGCCGGAGGCTGCCGGTCCACCGGAGGTGGTGCTGATCGACTTCGATCGTACATGCGCCAAGGGTCTGCGACGCACGCCGGCAGCGGATCTGGCGCGGCTCGAACGTTCGGCGCACAAGCTCGACCCCACCGGGGCGCGGCTCACGGTGGCGGATCTCGAGACGCTGCGCGCGGCGCATGCGGCAGGTGCACCATGCAGGTGAAGGCCGACCGCATCCTTGTCGTCTTGCTCGGCGCAATCGGCGATGTCACCCGCGCCTTGCCGCTCCTCCAACGGCTGCGCCATGGCTATCCGCAGGCGCGCATCGTCTGGGCGGTCGAGCCGGCGTCGGCGGCGCTGCTGCACAACCATCCGGCGCTCGATGCGGTGCTGGTTTTCGACCGGCCGCGCGGGGCCGCGGTGTTTCTACCTTTCTTGCGGCAGATCCGGGCGCAAGGCGCTGATTTGACGCTCGACCTGCAAAGGCATCTGAAGAGCGGCATCATCAGCCGGGCTTCCGGCGCGCCGGTGCGGCTCGGCTTTCATCGCCGCAACGCGCGCGAAGGCAACTGGCTGTTCAATTCCCATCACGTGCCCGCGATGACCCACTTCAGCTCGAAGCTGCAGCAGTTTCTACGTTTCGCCGATTGGCTCGAGCTGCCGCCGGCTGCGGCAAGCTTTGGCCTGCAGCTCTCGGAGGCGGAAGCCGCGCACGTCGCGACGTTGCTCGAAGGTGTGCCACAACCCTTCGTTGCGGGGTTCGTCGGTTCCAGCTGCGAGAGCCGGCTGTGGTTCCCCGAACGCACCGCGGCGGTGGCCGACGCGCTGGCGACGCGCGGAATAACGACGGTGCTGGTAGGTGGCCCGGATGACGTCACGTTCGCCGCGGCGGTGGTGCAAGCCGCGCAGGTTCCAGTCACCAACCTTGCGGGTCGGACATCGCTGCGTGATCTCATCGGGATCTTTGCACGGGCGGGTGCCACGTTTGGTCCCGACTGCGGCCCGATGCACATCGCGGCAGCGGCCGGGGCCCGCGTCGTGTCGCTGTGGGGAGCCACCAGCGCGGCGCGCTCGGCACCGTGGAACAATGAGGACCGCGTGCTCATCGGCACGGCGCCGTGCAGTCCGTGCTACCTCAAGCGCTGCCCGATCGGCAGAGTGTGCATGCAGTCCATCAGCGTTGCAGCGGTCGTGGAGAGCCTGGTGAACCGCCTGAGCTCGTGAGTCGTGCTCGTGCTCGTGCTCGTGCTCGGTTCGCACAGAGGAATCATTCTTCCCCTCTTTTCTCCTACGAACAGGAGCACGAACACGTTCTTGTGTTCTTCTTGATTCAGGTCGGCCTTTGCGTCATCGTCCGCGGGCAAGATCGTGAGCCATGCTCGTGAATCGCGTTGGCGATTTGCACGAGCCTCGACTCACGAACACGATTCACGAATGAGGCGTTGATGAGATTGCGTGTTGGGATCGTCCTCGGTTGGCTGCTGCTGGGCGCCGCGCCGGCCTTGGCCGAGCCGTACTTTGCGGTGCGGGAAGGTCTGCGCTGCAGCGCCTGCCACACCAACATGAACGGCGGCGGCAAGCGCACCGATCTGGTCACCACGCACGCCCGCGAGCTGCTGCACTACTCGCCAACTCTGCTCGGCTCGTTTTCGAATCCTCCGGAGTTCCTCAGCGGCGAGATCAATCAATATTTCGCCCTCGGTGCCGACCTGCGGGCCAGCGAGACGGCGACGTTTCAGGATCTTGGCAGCCCGTCGAGGTGTCCGCCCTCGTCCGGCGGGCAGTCGACGACGAATTGCGTCAGCAACAACGATGTCTTCCGTGGCCGCCTCGAGACCAACAGCATCGACGTGACCGAGGCGGTGCTGTACGGCGAGTTCCGGCTGATTCCCGATACGTTGATCCTGTACGTCGACCAGCGCTTGCAGCCGCAGACCAACAACCGCGAAGCTTTCGCCTTGCTCAAGCTGCCGTGGTACGGCACCTACTTCAAAGCTGGGCAGATGTTTCTGCCCTATGGCTTGCAGCTGCAGGACGACGGCGCCTTCATCCGTGGCGGCACCAACGGCTCGGCGACCACCGGCTTCAGCTTCAATGTCGATCAACCGGCTTTCGAGATCGGCACCGAGCCCGGCCCGTTTACCTTCGTCACCGCGGTGTCGCAAGGGGCGGAGAACGATCGCGACGTGCAAGTCACGATGACGGCAACCGCCTTGATCACCGAGCTGCCGGTGGTGCGCAACGTACTGGCCGGCTTCTCTTTCTCGCGTGTCGGGCCGCCGGGCAGCCAGACCACGGTGTTCGGTCCGCACATCGGCACCAACTACGAACGCCTGACGGTGCTCGGCGAAGCCGACTTCCGCGACGACAAGAATGCGCAGACCAACGGCCAGACGATCGGCCGCTTCATCTGCTACGGCGAAGCGGATTACCTGTTCCTCGGGTGGTTGAACTTCAAGGTGGCGATCGACTACTCCGACAACGACGGCACATTGGGCGACACCAACGACGCCGAGAACCGCGTCCGCCTCGGCTTCGAGCCGTTCCTCAATCGGTTCGTGCAGCCGCGTCTGTTCTACAGCGTCAGCAACGGCGTCGAGACCAATCCGACGCATAACCAGAACGTCTTGCTCGCCGAGCTGCACGTATTCTTCTGAGGGCACCCAAAGCCATTGCGTCGAACGCGCGAAAGGGGAAAGCGTGCTCAGGGAGCCGGCCTCACACACACTCCACGGAACCGTCGTTCCGTAAACAATCCGCATTATTTTGTCAGAGCCATAAGCACGTCAGTTGGTATGTTGGGTGTACCGCCAGGCCGGTAATCGCCACCATACTTCGCTCCGGCTACTAGATCGAAGACAGCCCACGGGCGTCCATAAATACACAGCGCCACTTTCGTCTCGTCCTTCGTCCATTGAATTGTTATATCATCATCGCTGACATCACCACAAGCATATATAAAATAGCATCGACAACCTTCTTTCCCGGTGCGGCAGCGAGGTCATAGAGATAAAAGTATCCGGTCTCTTCATCGTCCTCGAACACCCCGCCAAACCTGTCATCGGACCGCGTGAGGCTCTTGAAAATTCCATCTTGGGGCATCGACTGCGTCTCCTCTCCGGCTAGCGTCGTACGCATCACTCCCTTAGAAGTCGTCTAGCAGGTATTGCCCGGTTGCCAGGAGGCGAAAATTAAGCGAAAATCCATGATGTGCCGTCCTCCACCTCGCACGCTGCCGCCGTGGCTCGTCTCGTTGATCTGGCCTTGCCGGGGCGAGTCCATATGGGACTCCCCGCGGCCGAACCGGTGCGCCGCTTATCGAGCGCCGTGGCGAGTATCGATACGCTGCTCGACGGGGGCTGGCCGCGGGGGCGGCTGAGCGAGATCACCGGCCCGCCGTCGTCGGGCAAGACATCGCTGGTGCTCGCGCTGCTCGCAGCGACCACCCGTCGCGGTGACGTCGTGGCGTGCGTCGATCCCATCGATGCGTGGCATCCGGCGTCCATCGCCCGCGCCGGCGCCGACCTGCAACGGGTGTTGTGGGTGCGGCCACCATCGGCAACCGACGCGGTGTGGTGCACGGAGTTGCTGTTGCGCGCCGGTGGCTTCGCGTTGGTGGTGCTCGATTTTGGAACCGCGATGCCACGCCGGCTGCGCGGTCACACCTGGCCGCGGTTGATGCATGCCGCCGAGCACGCGCACACCGCCGTCGTCGTGCTGGCGCCGCAGCGGGTCGCCGGCAGCTTTTCCACGCTCAGTCTCGCCGTCCAAGCGCGGACCACACGCTGGCAGCCCGGCGCCTGGCCGCTCTTCGAAGGGTTCGACAGCCGCGTCGAGCTGACGCGCAACAAGCTCGGCGCAGCGGGACGGAGCGCCATTGTGGAGTGTTGCAGCGCCTCCATCGATTTTCGCAGATCGTCCCTCGATACGGCCCCTGAGAAGATGGGGCCTACTCGGGATGAACGGAGAAAAACTTAGAAATCAAAATCAAAACCGTTCCCCCCGAGTAGCCGCCCGCTTTTGGCGGCGTATCGAGGGGCGCTCTGAAAGTGCACGAGAATAATGCGCTGCGCCTGCCTCTTTGTTCCCGACTTTCCGCTGGCGGCGCTGCTGCGCACGCAGCCGGAGCTGCGCGGGGAACGCGTCGCGGTCGCGGACCAGCCCGGGCCACGCGCGACGCTGCTGGCGGTGTCGCCGGCGGCGGGACAGTGTGGGGTGCGCGTCGGCCTCAGCATCGCCCAGGCCATCGCCATCGACGCCGATCTGATCGTCCGGCCGGTGTCCCCCGACGCGCGGCGCGCGGCGCAAGCGGCGCTGTGTGATGCCGCGGAGTCTTTCTCGCCACGTGTCGAGGATGCCGGCGGCGGCGTCGCGTATCTGGATCTCGACGGCCTGGGGGCGCTGTACGACTCCGAGTCACAGCTGGCCAATACGGTGGCACGGCGCGCGCTGCACCTCGGGCTCGACGCACAGGTGGGCGTCGCCGGATCGAAGACCACCGCCTATCTCGCGGCGCGTCACGGCGGGGGTGTTACGGTTGTTCCACCAGGAGAAGAGGCCAGCCTGCTGGCACCGGCACCGTTGGCGTTGCTCGACCCGAGCCCGGCATTGCATGCGACGCTGCGCCGCTGGGGCATCCGCTGTATCGGCGATCTGGCGGCATTGCCGGCGAGCGCGGTGGGAACACGTCTGGGACCCGAAGGCGTGTTGCTGGTACGGCGGGCGCGCGGAGCAGACACACACCCGCTGATGCCACGCCCGCCGCTGCTGCATTTCGAGGAGAGCCTCGACATGGAGTTCGGCATCGACACCGCCGAGCCATTCCTCTTCGTCCTCCGCGGGGTGCTCGACCGGCTCACCGCACGGCTGGCGGTGCGCGGGCTCATCTGCGGCGACTTGCGTCTGTCCTTGCGGTTGGCGACACGGGGCCGCGACGAGCGCACGGTAACCGTGGCCGCGCCGAGCAACGACGTGAAGGGGCTGCTGGCGCTGGTGCGCTTGCATCTCGAAGCGCATCCGCCGGCCGCGGCGATCGAAGCGCTGTGTGTCGCCGCAATTCCCGAGCGCCTGCGCGCCGCGCAGCTCGATCTGTTTCGCCCCAGCGGTCCGGCGCCAGCGCGGCTGGCGGTCACGTTGGCACGGCTCACGGCCATCTGTGGCGCCGACCATGTCGGCATGCCGGTGGTCGCCGACTCGCACCGGCCGGAGGCGTATGGGGTGGAATCTTTCCAGGTTACGGGGGAAAACCAGGCTGCGGTTAGGCGGTTACGCGGTTACGCGGTTAGGGAAGACAGCGGCCCTGTAACCGCTAACCGCCTAACCGCCAACCGCCCAACGTCAGATACCTGTTCTCTCATTCCCCTCGCCCTGCGTGCCATCCGCCCGCCGCAGTCCATCGAGGTATTCTGCGCGCGCGATCAACCCGAGTTCGTGCGCGGCGCGCAGTTCGCCGGCCGCGTCGTACACGCTGCCGGGCCGTGGCGCATGCATGCCGAGTGGTGGAACAACGGCGGCTATACCCGAGACTATTACGACACCCAGCTTACCGACGGCTGTGTCTATCGGTTGTACTGCGACCTGGCGACGCAGGGGTGGTTTGTAGAGGGAGTGTACGACTGAGTGAAGAGGTTCACCACGGAGGTACGGAGATGATCATCAAAAGTGAGCTGACCGAAGCAATCATAGGTAGCGCGATTGAGGTTCACCGGACCCTTGGGCCAGGGCTGCTCGAGAGTGTTTATGAGGAATGTCTTGCCATGGAACTCGAACTGGGTGGAATACGCTTCGAGCGTCAGAGAGTTCTCGAGATTGAGTACAAGGGGAAACGGGTTCCGGCCGATCTTCGAATCGATCTATGGGTAGAACGTCAGGTGATCGTTGAGCTCAAGGCAGTTGAGAAGCTGCTGCCCGTGCATGAAGCCCACCTCCTGACCTACCTTCGCTTGAGTAACACCCGATTTGGGCTTCTGATCAACTTTAACGTTCCGGTCCTTAGAGATGGACTGAAGAGGAGGCTCAACGGATTCGACTCCGTGTCTCCGTGTCTCCGTGGTTAAGTATTTCGAATTGCGCTGTCGCAGCGCCTTCAGCTTTCTCTCCAGCGCATCATTGCCGGAGGATCTCGTCGGACGCGCGGCCGAGCTGGACTATCCGGCGCTCGCCCTCGGCGACCGTGACGGCGTCTACGGCGCACCGCGTTTTCATCAAGCGGCACAACGCGCCGGCCTGCGCGCGTTGGTGGGATGCGAGCTGACGATAAGGCAGGTTGCGAGGTTGCTGGGTCGTTACGTTGTTAGGGAAGAGTCTCCTTTCTCCCAACCTAACAACCCAACAACAAACAACCCAACAACCTGCTCCGTATTTCTCCTTGTCGCCACGCGCACCGGTTACCAGAATCTTTGTCGATTGATTACACAAACGAAACTGCGCGCACCCAAGGGCGAGTCGATCGCGACATGGGAAGATCTCGAAGGTCACACCGATGGCCTGATCTGTCTTGCCGGTGGGGCTGATGGGCCCGTGACACAGGTTATTGGGTCGTCAGGTTGTTACATTGTTAGGAATGAATCCACCCCTTTTCCACCTAACAACCCAACAACCAACAACCTAACAACCGTCGAGGCGGTGGTAGCACAGCTGCAGCGGCTCTTCCCCAACCGCCTCTACCTCGACCTGCAACGCCATCTCGATGCGGACGAGGAGCGCCTCAATCGCACGCTGGTCGACATCGCCCGGCATTTCGGCATTCCGCTGGTGGCTACCAACGACGTGCGCCACGCACGGCCATCGGGGCGCCAGCTGCTCGACGTCCTCACTTGCATCCGCCACACAACGACGCTCGATGCCGCCGGACGTGGGCTGCTCACCAACGCCGAGCGTCACCTCAAGCCGCCGGCGGCGATGGCGGCGCTGTTCCGCGATCATCCGGAAGCCATCCGCAACACCCAACGTATTGCCGAGCAGTGCGAGTTCACGCTGGCCAACCTCGGCTACCGCTTCCCCGAGTATCCGCTGCCGCCGGGTGAGACACCGATCGGCCACCTGCGCGCGCTCACCTATGCCGGCGCGCACGACCGCTACGGCACACTCACGCCGCGCGTCCGCCGCCAACTCGAACGCGAACTGCGCATCATCGGCACCCTCAACCTTGCCGGATACTTTCTCATCGTCTGGGACATCGTGCGCTTCTGTCGCGAGGCGCATATCCTGGCGCAAGGGCGCGGCTCGGCCGCCAACTCGGCGGTGTGCTACGCCCTCGGTATCACCGCCGTCGACGCCGTCGGCATGGATCTGCTCTTCGAGCGCTTCCTTTCCGAAGAGCGTGGGGAGTGGCCGGATATCGATATCGACCTGCCGAGCGGCGCGCAGCGCGAACGCGTCATCCAATACGTCTACCAGCGGTACGGCGCGCGCGGCGCAGCGATGACGGCCAACGTCATCACCTACCGCACGCGCAGTGCCGTACGCGAGGTCGGCAAAGCGCTCGGCTTCTCGCTCGAACAGGTCGACCGCCTGTCGAAGCTGCTGCGGCGTTTCGAGTTCAGCGATGCCTCGGATGACCTGGGGAAACAGCTGCACGCTGGCGGCATCGATGCCGCGGCGCCGCGCGTGCGTCTGCTCGTGGAGTTGGTGCGGCA
>CAZTDK010000277.1:0-7841 GCA_964611965.1 uncultured Binatia bacterium (SeqCode)
GCATGCCGAAGTTGCCGAAGAACGAGCGCACGCGGCCGATCGACTTGGGGAAATCCTCACTCCAGCGCAAGCGCTCACCGTCGCGCACCAGCCGCGGTGTCGGCAGGTACGGCTCCAGCACGGCGCGCACGGCGACCGGGCCGGCACCTGGACCGCCACCGCCGTGCGGCGTCGAGAACGTCTTGTGCAGGTTGATCTGCATGACATCGGCGCCCATGTGTGCGGGCTTGGCGACGCCCATGAGCGCGTTCAGGTTGGCGCCGTCGAGATACACCAGGCCGCCGCGCGCGTGCACGATCTCAGCCACCTGGACGATCTCGCGTTCGAACAAGCCCAGGGTGTTTGGGTTGGTGATCATCAACGCCGCGACGTCGTCGTCCATGGCGCGGCGCACCACGTCGGCTTCGATCAGGCCGATCTTGTTGCCTTCGAGCTGCACCGTGCTGTAGCCGCAGAGCGCAGCGCTGGCCGGATTGGTGCCGTGCGCGCTGGCCGGGATGAGCACCTTGGTGCGGGCGCGGCCGCGGTCGACATGGTGGGCGCGGATCATCTTCATGCCAGCCAGCTCGCCTTGCGCGCCGGCGGCGGGCTGCACACTGACCGCGTCCATGCCGGTGATCTCGGCCAGCATGCGCTCCAGCTGCCAGATGACCTGCAGCGCGCCTTGCGCTGCGTCGTCGGGAGCCAACGGGTGCAGATCGGCGAAACCGGAGAAGCGGGCAACGGCTTCGTTGATCACCGGGTTGTACTTCATCGTACACGACCCCAGCGGATAAAATGTTGTGGCTGTACCCAGGTTCCACTGCGACAGGCGCAGGAAGTGGCGCAGCACTTCCGGCTCGCTCACCTCGGGAAAGCCATCGATCGGCTCGCGCAGCAGCTCGGCCGGCAGCAGCGTCGTCGGATCATCGTCGCCCCCGGCAAGCGCAAAACCTTGGCGTCCCGGCCGGCTGCGTTCGAAGATGAGCGGCTCGTCGAGGAGGAGGCCGGCTTGTTTGTTGGTGCCACGAGACATCAGATGAATCGGTCCTTTTCTCCCTTTCGCGGCAGGAGCGAAGCGGAGTGAGGGCCGCCAGCCTGTCGAGCGTACACCTGCCCCGCCTTTCCCCTGCCCCTCGCCCAAGCGGCGTAGCGACCCAACCGCACGTGTTCTCGCAAGCGCCGGAACATACTACTCACCCAGCGAGCCCATCAGCCGCTCCACACTCGCGTCATCGTGCATCTCTGTCACGCACAGCAACAATGACTCCGCCAACTCCGGATACCAGCGCCCCAGCGGCACGCCGGCAAGCACACCGGCGACGCGCGCATTCTCCCAGGCTGCCGCCGCACCTTGGCGCGTCGCCACAAACTCGTTGAAGAACGGCGCCGTGAACTGCACCCGCCAGCCGGCGCGCGTCAGACGCGCGGCGACGCGATGCGCGGCGGCGGTGTTGGCGATCGCCAGCTTGCGGATGCCGGCTTTGCCGAGCGTCGCGACGTGCACGGTGAACGCCAGCGCCATGAGGCCGTGGTTGGTACAGATGTTCGACGTCGCCTTCTCGCGGCGGATGTGCTGCTCGCGCGTCGCCAGCGTCAGCACGTAGCCGCGGCGGCCGGCGCCGTCGACGGCCTCGCCGACCAGGCGTCCCGGCATGGTGCGCACCGACTCGTTACGCGTCGCAAACAGCCCAACGCCCGGGCCGCCGTACGACATGGGAATACCCAGGCTCTGCCCCTCGGCGACGGCGATATCGGCGCCATGCGTGCCCGGGGACTTGAGGAGGCCGAGCGCCAGCGCCTCCGTGGTCACACTGATCAATGCCGCCCCGGCAGCGTGCGCCAGTGCGGCGAAACCCTTGAGGTCTTCGATGACACCGAAAAAGTTAGGATAGCCGATCACGACGGCAGCCGTCTGGTCATCGATTGCCTGCGCCACCCACACCGGATCGGTGCCGCCGGCCGCAGTGAACGGGGCTTCGATCAGCTCGATTGGGCTCGCACCCGCGCCGCCGCCCGGGAGACTCGCGCCGGCGATGTAGGTGCGTACCACCTCGCGGTACTGCGGATGCAGCGCGCGCGACAAAATGATGCGGCGCCGCTTCGGATGCATGCGCAGCGCCATGAGCACCGCCTCGGCGGTTGCCGACGCGCCGTCGTACATGCTGGCGTTGGCCACCTCCATGCCGAGGAGCAGGGCCACCATCGACTGGAACTCGAAGATCGCCTGCAGGGTGCCCTGGCTGACCTCCGGCTGGTACGGGGTATAGGCGGAATAAAACTCGGCCCGCTGGATGATTTGATCGACCACCGCCGGCACGAAGTGCGGATACGCACCGGCACCGATGAAGCAGGGTTGCTGGGCCGCCGTATTCTGCACCGCCAGCGCCTGAAGACGGCCGCGCACCTCCACCTCCGGAAGCCCCGGCGCAAGGTTGAGCGTGGCGCTGGCACGCAACGCGGCAGGAATGTCGGCAAACAGCGCGCCAACGTCGGCAGCTCCCACCGCTGCCAGCATCGCGCGAACGTCGTCAGCGGTGTGCGGCAGGAAGCGCATTGGAAGGAAGCGATGAGTGATGAGCAATCAGGGATGACAGGTCACGGACGAAAGATCAGAGCTCCACGTCAGCGGTGATCCACAATTCCGGACCGTTGCGGCACCGCGCAACGATGATGACGTTGCCTGAGCACTGATTGCCGATCACTGCTGGCTATTCCTTCTCCTCGGCGACGTACTCCTCGTACTCTGCCGCGCTTAGGAGGTCACTCAGCTCCTCGGGATCACTCATCTCGATCTTGATGATCCAACCATCGCCGTACGCGTCTTCGTTCAACATCTCCGGATTCTCGGGAAGATCGTCGTTGACTTCGAGGACCTTGCCGCTGACCGGCGCATAGATATCGGACACGGCCTTAACCGATTCCACAACCCCGAAGGCGTCCTCTTTGCTGACTTTATCGCCGACTGCGGGGAGTTCCACGAAGACGATGTCGCCGAGTTGGTCCTGCGCGAAATCGGTGATGCCGATCGTGGCCACGTTGCCTTCCACGAGAACCCATTCATGTTCTTTCGAGTACTTGTAGTCTTCGGGAAACTCCATGCGTGCCTCCTAAACATTTACCGCTTGTAGAATGGGAGCCGTACCACTTCGGCGTTCGCCGCTTTGCCACGAATGTCGACGCCGAGTCTCGTGCCCACCTTCTGCCACGCGCTCGCCACATAGCCTAGTCCAATCGCCTTGCCAAGCGTGGGCGACTTGGTTCCGCTGGTGATTTCTCCCACCACATTGGCGCCACCGAGAATGCGGTATCCCTGCCGTGCAATGCCCGGGTCCGTCAAGACCAGGCCGATGAGGTGGCGCGCCACACCGGCCTCGCGCTGCCGCAGGAGCGCATCACGGCCAAGGAATGGTCCCTTGTTGAAACGCACCACCCAGCTGAGACCGGCGTCGAGGGGTGTCGTCTCGTCGGTGAGCTCGTGGCCATAGAGCGGCAGTGCTCGTTCCAGTCGCAGGGTATCACGCGCTCCAAGCCCCACCGGCTTGATGCCAGCGGCGGCGCCGGCATCGAGCAATGCATCCCACAGCCTTTTCGCGTCGTTGGGACTGCAATAGATTTCCCACCCATCTTCGCCGGTGTACCCGGTATGCGCGATGAGGGCCGGGCGCCCGGCGACCAGACCTTCCGCGAACGCAAACGCCGGAATCGCACCGAGCGGCACCGCGCTCGCCGTCCGCAAGACTGCCGTGGCGCTTGGTCCCTGCAACGCGAGTTGGGCAAACTCCTCGCTGCGATTGACGGCATCGGCGCCGTTGCGGTTCTCGCAAATCCACGCGAAGTCCTTGTCGATGTTTCCCGCGTTGACGCACAGCAGGACGCGTTCGCTGCTCAGGCGATGCACCATGATGTCGTCGACGACACCGCCATCAGGTCGGCACAGCAGCGAGTACTGCGCCTGGCCGTCGCCCAGGCGGCCGAGGTCGTTGACCGTCAGCTCCTGACACGCGGCAATGGCGCGTGGGCCGCGCAGCTCGATCTCGCCCATATGACTGACGTCGAACAAGCCCACGCGCTGGCGCACCGCCTGGTGCTCCTCGATGATGCCGGTGTACTGCACCGGCATCTCCCAGCCGCCAAAGTCGACGAAGCGCGCGCCCAACGCCTGATGCGCGGCATACAATGCGGTGCGCTTCATGCACGCAGCTCTCGCGCTCGGCAATAGTCGATCGTTGAGCGTCGATAGCCCTGACGTCGGTCGGCTTGTTGCATGGTTTCGCTTCGACTCTCGACTATCTACTGTTGACTAGCCGCCACTACTTCCCGACCGCCTGTCGGCGCGCCGCCGTCACCGTATTCTGCATCAGCATGGCAACCGTCATCGGCCCGACGCCGCCGGGGACCGGGGTGATGAAGGCGGCGCGCTCGCGGGCGGCGGCGAACTCGACGTCGCCGGCCAGACGGCCGTCAGCGAGGCGATTGATACCGACGTCGATGACCACGCTGCCGCGGCGGATCCAGTTGCCGCGGATCATCTCGACGCGACCGATGGCGGCGATCAGAACGTCGGCGCGACCCACCTCGTCGGCCAGGTCGCGGGTCCGCGAATGACAGATCGTCAGCGTCGCGTGTTGCTCCAGGAGCATGAATGCCACGGGTTTGCCCACCAGGTTGCTGCGGCCCGCGACGACGGCGCGCGCGCCCTGCAGCGGCACGCCAGTGCTGGCGATCAGGTGCATCACGCCCAGCGGCGTGCACGGACGCATTCCTTCGCGGCCCTGGATCAAACGCGCCTGGTTGATGGGATGCAGGCCATCGACGTCCTTGTCCGGGTGCACCGCTTCGATGATCGCGTCGCTGTCGATGTGGCTTGGCAACGGCAGTTGCACGAGGATCCCATGCACGTCGCGGCGCGCGTTTAGTGACTGCACCAGCGCAAGCAGCGCTGCGGCGCCGGTCGTTGCGGGCAGCTCGTGCGGCACGGAGGTAATGCCGACTTCGGCGCACGCCTTGCGCTTGCTGCGCACGTAGCTGGCGGATGCCGGGTTGTCCCCGACGAGCACGGTCGCCAGGCCCGGCGCGTAGCCGTGCGCGCGTTGAAATGCCGCCACGTCCTGCTGCACCGTGACGCGCAACGCGGCCGCCGCGCCCTTGCCGTCGATGAGCTCAGCCATCCAGCGGCCATACTCAAAGGCCGGCGGCTTGTAAATGGGCCGGCGACCCGGGGACAAGCAAAGGAAAAAGTCAAAACGAAAAAGTCGGGCGTTGAGAACCTCGGGGTCTATCGCTCTTCAGCTTTGCCTTTTGCATTTTGCGTTTCCCCCTTCACTCCGCGCTTGCGGCATTCCGCCTTCCCTATTACCTTGCGCGCCATGATCATCGGCGTGCCCAAGGAGATCAAGGCGGAAGAGAATCGGGTGGCAATTACGCCGGCCGGGGTGAGCGCGTTGGTGGCGCACGGCCACAATGTGCTGATTGAGCACAACGCGGGCGCCGGTAGCGGGTTGAGCGACGCGCAGTACCGTGCCGTCGGTGCCACGGTGCTGCGCAGCGCGCGTCAGGTATGGCACGACGCCGACATGGTCCTCAAAGTGAAGGAGCCGATGCCGTCGGAGTTTCGCTACCTGCGCGATGGGCTGCTGGTGTTCACCTACCTGCATCTCGCCGCCAGCCGTGAGCTCACCGACGCCCTACGCGCCAAGCGGGTGTGCGCCGTCGCCTATGAGACGATTCAGCTCGATGACGGTTCACTGCCGCTGTTGGCGCCGATGAGCGAAGTCGCCGGACGTCTCTCGATTCAAGTCGGCGCCTGGTGCCTGCAGAAGCCGAACGGTGGCGCCGGGATCCTGCTCGGCGGCGCCTCCGGCGTGCGGCCCGCGAATGTCGTCGTGCTCGGCGCCGGCATCGCCGGCAGCAACGCCGCGCAGATCGCGGCGGGGGTCGGGGCGCACGTCAGCGTCATCGACCTCAACCCGGCGCGGCTACGCTACTTGCACGACATTCACCGCGGCCAGTTGACCACCGTGATGTCGAACCGCGCCAACATCGAGGAGGAAGTCGCCGCCGCCGATCTAGTCGTCGGCTCGGTGTTGATCGCCGGGGCCAAGGCGCCGCATCTCGTCAGCCGCAAGGTCGTACGCGGCATGAAGCCCGGTGCCGCCATCGTCGACATTTCGATCGACCAGGGCGGCTGCATCGAGACCTCGCGGCCGACGACGTGGAACGACCCGACGTACATCACCGACGGTGTGGTGCACTACTGCGTCACCAACATGCCCGCAATCGTCCCGCGCACGTCGACCTTTGCCCTGACCAACGTGACGCTCTCGTACGCACTCGAGATGGCCGACAAAGGCTTGGAAAAAGCGTTGCGCGAAAACCCGGCGCTCCAACGCGGCGTCAACGTCGTCGCGGGCCGCATCACCCACGCCGGCGTCGCCGAGGCCTTCGGCCTCCCGTACACGGCGCTCGATCAGGTGATGTGACCTGCGGTCCGCGTCTTTTCTATGGCCCGGACCTGCGGTCGGCGTCTGTTCTGACCGGTCCGATCGACTGCTGGGCGCGTGGGTGCGCAACACCGATATGGCGCCCCCACCACCCAGGCATACTACTTTGCGGCACCCCGCGCGGTGAAGCTCGTCGTGGCCGGCGGCTGACCCGCGGTCGTATACGTTACCTGTAACAGCGGCGCGTAGTACGTGTGCTCAATGGCGGTGAAGTCAAAGATGTTGGCGCCGGTCGGGGCGCGGTCGGGTGTCAGGAAGAGCCGCAGGTAGGTGTTACCGCTGCGATTGATACTGGCGACATTGGCGAGGTTGAACACGATGACCTGGTAGCAGCCGGTCGAGCGAATCGGCGTGCCGGAGATCGCGGGAACACCAGTGCCGGCACCATAGTCGGAGGCGTCACAGCCCGCCGTTGCTCCATCCCAGTTGTACCACTCGCCGCTGATCGCCTTCCCGTCCACGCTGGGGCTCATGCCATCCGCGGCGCAGGACTGTTGGTCGGTCACCACGATCAGCACAGCACTGATCACCTCCAGACCGGAGCGTCCGAGGCTGGAGGTGTCCCATTTGAGCAAGGCATCGGAGACCGTGTACGCTCCGCTGCTCGGATCATAGCTCGACTCGAGACGCGCGTAGGGCGCCGAGGCATCGCAGGCCGTGAACGCCGGCGGATAGGTGGTGGACGTTCCGCGCGCAATGGCGTCGGCATTGCCGCTGTCGCCCGGACAGGAGGTGAAGGGTTCGTGCGTGCACATCTCGCTGACGACACACTTCTCGTCAGGATTACAATTGTTGCCAAAGGCGTCGGCGCAGCACATGCCCAACACGAACCGCAGGCTCGGCAATTCATCGGCCGGCGCAAACCGGGCGGCGCTCACGCTCAGCGCACCAGCCACCGCGCCCATAGCCCGGAATCTCATTTTCATCACCAACCTCCAAGCAGACCGCGAGCGGCCCCAACGCTACCCCAGCCCGCAGCGCGGCGGAAGATCCTTCTGTTCAGCGAATGGTGGCGTGTCTCGCGCCACGTCCGTGGGCACTAGCGCGCCGCAGCGGCGTGCGCCAGAAGAAACGGGGGATGTTACGAGCGGCGTGTAGGAGCGGGCTTCGCCTGCTGCTTGCGGGCCGCCTTTTTAGCCGCTTCCGGGCGCACCGTGAGCACCGGACAGCCCGCCGTCCGCACGACTTTCTCGGCGACGCTGCCCATGAGCATATGGGCGAAACCGGTGCGGCCGTGCGTTCCCATGATGATCAGATCGGCCTTCAGGGTCTTGGCTGTGTCGACGATACTCTGTGCCGCCGAGCCGGTCTTTTGCAGCGTGCGCACGGTCGCACCCCTTTTTTTGAGGTCGGCATTGA